>JBCNOX010000360.1:0-5835 GCA_039593645.1 Pseudoduganella sp. | reverse complement strand
AGTCTTCGCCGCGCCTCTTGGCCAGCGCTTCCAGGCCCAGGACCAGTCAGTGCTCGATGAAGGCGTGCTGATTGAAGACCAGCTTGAGCTGCACCTCTATCCCAACCGCGATCCGGGCTGGTGCCTGACGCAAAAACGGCCCTTGCGTGACTCGAACGGCGCGATCGTCGGCCTGGCCGGCGTATCGCGCGACCTGGCCATGGCGGACCACAAGAACCCGGCCTACCACAAGGTGGCAGACGCAGTCCGCCTGATTCATGAAAAGTACGGCGAGCCCCTCTCCCTGCCGCAACTGGCGCGCACTGCCAATATGTCGGTGGCCCAGATCGAGCGCTATTTCGAGCGGATTTTCCACCTGACCCCGCGCCAGATGATCATCAAGACCCGCCTGGAAGCCGCCTCGCGCATGCTGGCCGGCGACTCCAGCGTGTCCGACATTGCGCAAGCGTGCGGCTACGCCGACCACAGCGCCTTCACCCGCCAGTTCCGCGCCACTGTTGGCGTGACGCCGAGCGAGTACCGCCTGCTGCTGCGCGAAGGCTAGGGCCGCCAAACCCGCGCCATACGCGGCAAGTCGAGGATTTTGCTGAAGGACACACGCAATTACGGGATTCCATTGCGACCGAATTCCCGGAAGCCTGGGCGTTCAAGCAACCGCTCCAGGTAGGCGCTGATCGCTGGATAGCCGGGGCGGTCGATTGGCGTCATCAGCCAGCGGTTCAGGGAAAGGCCCAGAACGACATCGGCCAGCGTGAACTGCTCTCCCGCCGCGAACGGACCGCCGGCGGCGAGGTGGTGGTCGAGGATGCCGACGTTGCGGTTCCAGGCCGCGGCGCTGGCGGCAATTTGCGCCGGATCGGTAAAGGCCGGGTTTTTGCGAACCAGCGCCATGAAAGCATAGCGCCACGCGGGATTCAGCTCCGTCGCCTGCCAGTCCATCCATTGCTCGACGCGGGCGCGGGCTTGTGGATCGACTGGCAGCAAGTCGTGGCGTCCTGCTTTGCCGCACAGGTAGCGGCAAATGCTGTTCGACTCCCACAACACAAAATCGCCGTCGACCAGCACCGGCACCATGGCATTGGGATTCAGGGCGGTAAATTCGGGGACGTTTGTCGCGCGATAGCCGTCGCCCCAGTCTTCGCGCTCGTAAGGCAGGCCGATTTCGGCAAGTGTCCATAGAACCTTGCGGACGTTGATTGAAGTTGGTTTTCCGAGCAGTTTCAACATATGGTCATAGCCCTAGTTGGGAAAGGATCTCTTCTTTCAATTGCTGCAGTTCTGGCGTCGACAGCTTGCGCGGGTGCGGCTGCTCCACCTTGAAGCTGGCCTGGATGCGGGTCGGGCGCGGCGATAGCACAAGGATGCGGTCGGCGAGGTAGATAGCTTCTTCCACGTCGTGCGTAATCAGCAGCACGGTGTGGCGCTCCTCGGACAGCACGCGCAGCAGTTCATTGCGCATCTTGAGGTTCATCAGCGCGTCGAGCGCGGAGAATGGCTCGTCCATGTAGAGGATTTCCGGCTTCACCACCAGGGCCCGCGCAATTTCGGCGCGCTTCAGCATGCCGCCGGACAGTTCGTGCGGATAGGCGTTCTCGAAGCCCTTCAGCCCGACCATCTCGGCGTAGTGATCGGCCAGCGCAGCCTTGTCGCCGTGGTTATCGCCATTCAGCCCGAACATCAGGTTCTGCTGCACCGTCAGCCACGGAAACACGGATCCGTGCTGCGAAATTACGATCCCTTTCGGGCTTGGCCTGGTCATCGGCTTGCCATCGATAGCCACCGAGCCTTCGTCCGGATGCTCGAAGCCGGCCACGATCTTCATCAGCGTCGACTTGCCGCAGCCGGACGGACCGACAATCGCCACGAACTCACCGTCCGCGACGGAGAAATCCACACCATCCACCACCGGCAGCGCGTTGAACTTCTTCTTGACCTGGTTGACGGAAATCTTAACGTCCATAACGCCACCTTACGACTTTGAGTTTTTCCAGCAGGCGCATGATACCGTCCAGCGCCAGCCCAATCAGGCCGATGATGATCATGCCGGCGATGACGAGGTCGTAGCGATTGCCCGCATTACGCGAATCGATGATCAGGTATCCCAGGCCGGAGCGCAGCGCGATCATTTCCGCCGCCACCACCACCAGCCAGGCCACGCCCAGCGAAATGCGCATTCCGACGATAATCTCTGGCAGCACGGCCGGCACGATCACCTGGCGGAACAACCTGGAGCGCGACACGCCGAAGTTCTCGGCCGCTCGCAGGTAGCGCTTTTCAATCGTATGCACGCCGGCTGCGGTCTGCACGATCATCGGGAACACGGCGGCGATAAAGATCAGGAACACCGGCGATGCGTTGCCGACGCCGAACCACAGGATGGCAACCGGAATCCAGGCGATCGGGGAGATCGGCCGCAGGATCTGGAACACCGGGTTCAGCGTGCGGAAAGCGCCTTCAACACGTCCCATCCACAACCCCAGCGGCACCGCCACCAGGACCGCCAGCGAGAAGCCCATGCCTACCCGCATCAGCGAAGCGCCGATATGCTCCCACAGGCTGCCGTCCTCCACCAGTTCCATGGTGCCGGTGACCACTTGCCCCGGTGTCGGAAAAATCAGGCTTTCGGTGGCGATCACTGCGTACCACCAGATGGCGACAATTGCCACCAGCACCGCAAGTGGCGGCCAAATCTTGTTCAATCTCTCCATGGGGCTTTGGCTAACAGGGTTTGCAGGCGCCATTGCAGCCGCTGCCAGCCGGCCGGCGGCGTGGGTTTCACCACAACCGTCATCTGGCCACTGGCATGTGCAGTGCAGGCGAAGGGATGTTCACCCGTCTGCTCGAACGGCAGGCGGAAGTCCTGGCCCGGCATGATCAGCACGGGACCAAAAATCTGGGGTACGGTATCGCTGTTACGCAGCAGGAGCACGTCGTTCACACCCAGCACCAGGGTGATGGTGTCGGGCAGGATCTCCGCCTTCTCGCCCGCCATGCGGCGCGCCCAGGTGCCTTTGGGGATTTCGAACAGCGCATCGTGCGAGGCCACGCTGATCGGCGCGCAGGCCGCCCAGGCCAGCGCGCCGATCAATCCGGCGGCCAGCAGCAGGAAGATGGCAGCCAGCCGTCGCTTCATTGGCCCTGCGCCAGCAAGGTCACGTCGTGCACGATGTCGTCGGCCGGACGGCCAAAGGGCATCAATGCACGCAGCCTGCCTTGGGGATCGATGAAATACAGGTAGGAGGAATGACCCATCGTGTATTCGGTCTTGCTGCCCTCGACCATCTTCTTCGTGGCGGAGATGCCGTAGGCTTTGCGGATGGCGGCCATCTGCTCTTCGGTGCCAGTCAGCCCGATGAAGCTTTTGTCGAATTGTTCAAGATAGGCTTTCAGTTTCGGCGCCGTGTCGCGCTGAGGATCGACGGTGACAAACACCACTTGCAGCTTGTCGCCCAAAGGACCGAGCCGTTCGCGAGCCTGCTTCAGCAGTGCCAGCGATACCGGGCACACGTCGGCGCAGCTGGTATAGCCGAATTCCAGCACCACTACCTTGCCGCGGAATTTATCAAGCGCGAAATCCTTGCCGTCCGCAGCCTGTTGCGCGATCTGCGGCGCCATGCGCGGCGGGTCGAAGGTGCCGGATTTCAGCTTACCGGCAGCCTGTGCGGAGCCCGCAAGCGCCAGTGACAGCGCTAACATGAACGGTCGAATCATAGGGCAATGCTCACCGGCTTGATGGATTTGACGAAGCTCTCGTCCACATAGGACTCGAAGGCCACCGGGCGCTTGAGGGTGCCGGCTTCGATCGAGAGCTTCATCAGCTCATCGAATTCGGCGCGGATCATGCGCAGGTCGCCGTAGGTCACGCGGTCGGCCGGGTTGTCCATCACGAACTGGATCACTTTAGGGTCCTGGTTGAAGAACTTGCGGGCTGCCGCGATTTTCGCCGCTTTGGCGCGATTGAGCGGCGTGGCGTCGAGCCAGCTACCGGCGGCCTGCACATGGTTCACCAGGTCCTGCACCAGCGGGCGATTGGACTTGATGAGCTCTTCGCGCACGGTCAGCACGCAGCATATATAGTTGCGCCACTCGTCGCGCGTCATCGACAGCGGACGGGCGTAGCCGGCCTTCTGCGCGGCGGCGCCGAAAGGCTCGCCGGTGCAATAGGCGTCAACGGCATTGGCATACAGCGCGGCCGGCATGTCGGGCGGCGCCATCTCGATGATCTGCACGTCTTTCGGCATCATGTTTTCGCGCGCCAGCATTTTGCGCAGGAACAGGAAGTCCACCGCAAAGCGGCTTGGAATCGCAATGCGCTTGCCGCGCAAGTCCGCAAAGCGCTTATGGGCGGAATCGGTGCGCACCATGATGACCGCACCGGAGCGATGGCCGAGCGAAACGATCTTCAACGGAATCTTCTTGTCGGCCAGGTCCATCACCAACGGCGCCAGCATGTAGGCGGCCTGGATGCGGCCCGTCATCAGGGATTCCTTGATCTCCGGCCAGCCGCTGTACTTGCTGAATTCGAAAGCCCCGCCGCGCGCACTGCAGGCGATCGGCAAGGTCAGGTTGCAGGTGACCGGCAAGCCGCCCACCACCAGCGGGTCGGCCGCCCTGGCCAGGGATGGCAGCAAGGCGCTGCCGCCCAGGGCCAAAGCACCGCCCAGCAGCCGGCGCCGGCGGAGCAGGTGTTCATGTTCAATTAAGGTTGACATTCAAACATTCTAGCACTGGCTTGAAACTTGACCCAAATCATGGCCGCCCGGCGCGGCGGTGCGCAGACTTGAAGCATCACCCACCCTGGAGCAAGCCATGTTCAAGCACATCCTCTTCCCCACCGACGGCTCGCCCGCGTCGGGTGCCGCCCTGCATTCGGCCATCAGCTTCGCGCAGGAAGCCGGCGCACGAGTCACGGCGCTGCACGTGATCCCCGAATTCCACATCTTCACCTACCATCCCGACATGCTGGAAGACACACGCGGGGTTTACCTCAAGGACAGCGAAGTCCACTCCGCGTCAGTGCTCGAAGAAGTGGCCAAGGTCGCCCGCGATTACAACGTGCCATGCGACGTGGTGCAACGCCGTTCCGACCAGCCCTACGAAACCATCGTCGCCACGGCCATCGATTACGGCTGCGACATGATCGCCATGGCGACCCACGGCTACAAAGGCGTCAAGGGCATGCTGCTGGGGAGCGAAACGCACCGCGTGCTGCTTAACACACCGGTACCGGTGCTGGTATTCCGGCCCCAGTAAACTGAGGCAAAAACGCCACATGTTGCCAAGAGATTTATGACGCCCCCGTCACATAACTCTTTCAAATCTGGACAAATCATCCGATCTGTTCAAAGTGGGACAATTCAAACCGGTATATAAAGCCTTCGTCTTAATCGCAAAGCTTTTCCGTATTTGTCGCCGCTCCCGTGCTGCCGCATATTCTCGCGCATTATCACAGCACGGGGAAAACCATGACTTTCGCATTTCGCAAGCTAGCGATGGCCGCCGCACTGGCAGCCATCGGCACCGCCCAGGCATCCACCGCCGACCATCACGAGTTCGAAGCCACGCTGCACGCGCCTTACCGCGCTGTCGCCGGCACCAATGAAGCGCGCAGCTTCAAGCTCGAATTCAGCTACCCATACGCCAAGAACGCCCAGTCGGTAAGCTGGGTGCTGGAAGTGGTGGCGCCGAACGGCAGCGTGGTGGAACGCTGGACCGGCGTCGAACGCCTGCAGGACAAGCCTGTCACCGTCAACGTTGAATGGGCCGGCCGCAACCGCCGCAACGCCCTGCAGAACGGCATCTACAAAGCACGCCTGCGCGCCATTTCCGAAGACG
>JBCNOX010000036.1:0-18815 GCA_039593645.1 Pseudoduganella sp. | reverse complement strand
ACTGGGCCGAACTGGCGCTGGCGCAGACCGACCTGCCACGCAACCACTTCCAATCCTGGCCGCGCGCATTCGAACTGCGCCTGCGCTTCGAACTGAAGGCCAATACGCTGGCGATCCGCTACACCGTGCGCAACACCGGCCAGCAGGACTTCAGCTGGGCCGGCGCACTGCACACCTATTTCGCGCTCACCGAATTCGAAAACGCCACGCTGGACGGAATGCCATTCAGCGGCGCCCTGGACGATATCCGCCCGGCCACGCCGCAGCTGCGGCTCGACACTGGAGCCGGCACGCTGCAACTGGAACAGCAAGGCTTTTCGGAATGGGTGGTGTGGAATCCGGGCGCGCAAGGCGCGGCCGCAACTGCCGACATGGACGACAGCGACTACCGCCGCTTCGTCTGCATTGAACCCGCCCGGGTGGACAAGCAGGTGCTGGCAGCCGGCGCCGAATGGACCGGCCTTCACACCATCAGTTTGATTCCTTGATCATACGGCCGGAGCTGGCCTGGATCGGACGTGCATTGAACGGATACAGGCGGCTGAACAAGGCCAGTTGCGCCGGCGAAGCCTGGACCGGCTCCTTCATCACCAGCCACAGCACGCCTTCAGTGCAAGGCGGCGTGGTCAGCGACCCCATGAACGTGTAATAGTCGCGGCGCTGCGGCAGCATGTCGTTGGGGTCGAGCACGATGCTCGGCGTGGCCGTATCGCCCTTCTCCAGCGGCAGGTTGTTCCACACGGTCTGGATGGTCGGTTGCGGCTTGCCGCGCTCCAGCAGCAGCGCCAGCACGGCCAGCCTGCCCTCCGGATCTTTGTGCACCAGGTGCACCACCATTTCGAAACCCTTGCCGTTGACGCGCTCTTCGGCCGGGCGGTGGAAGTGGAACTGCTGCAGCTCGTAGGTGCGGCCGGCCACGCTCAGGTAATTGCCCGGGCCGACCATCACCTGCACGGTATGGCCGTTATCGGTCACGTTGAAGCCGGATGGACGGTAATCGAAGGCGATCTGCTCCAGGTCCACTTTCATGCCGTCGCGGATATCGATCGGCGACTGGCGGCTGCCGGTCGAGCATTTCGCCCAGTCCGAATTGATCTTGGACCAGTTGGCCGGGCCGTATTCACCCTCATACGTCCAGTGGGTGCCATACACGCGCGGTGGCGGGGCTTTGGCCGCAACTTCCGCAGCGACCGCCTTGGCAGCTTTTTGCTTGCGCGCCTTTTCGGCGGCGGCCATGCGAGCCGCCTGGTTGGCGCGCATCTCGGCCAGGCGCTGGGCAATCTTCTCCGACAGCTCGGCTTCCGCGCGCGCTTCTTCCTCGCGCTGGGCAGCGGCGGATGCAGCAGGATTCTTGCGTACAGGGGGAACGTACTTCGGGCCGCCGGACGAATTGGCCTCTTTTTCAATATTCGCCTTGTCGGCCGCGGCGGCGGCGGCCAGGTTCGGACGAATACTCGGCACGCCTTTCGACGGCGCGGTGGCGGGATCGGCGGCGCCTGCTGTCCCGATGACAAGACAACAGGCCGACAGGGCGATCAAGTTACGCATGTTAAATCCGGAGGAGAGACTGTTTCTCCGGTTAACGGTTGCGCAGGGGGAAAACTTGAGCGCTGCTTAGCGCTTGAGCATGCGGCGGCCCAGTTTCCAGGCACCGCCCAGTGCCATCGGCACCACAGCTGCGCTGACGCCGACCAGTACGATCGCGCTCAGGTGGTCGCGCACCCATGGGGTATTGCCGAAGATATAACCGGCCACGCAGAGCGATACCACCCAGGCCACGGCGCCGACAACGTTAAACAGCTGGAAGCGGACATGGGTCATGTCCGACACGCCGGCCACGAACGGTGCGAATGTACGCACCACGGGCACGAAACGGGCCAGGATGATGGTCTTGCCACCATGTTTTTCGAAGAATTCGTGGGTGCGGTTCAGCGCATCCTTGTTGATCCAGCGGTAATCATGGGTGAACACCCGCTGGCCGATGGCCTCGCCGATCCAGTAGTTTGTCGTATTGCCCAGGATTGCGGCGGTGGACAACAGGAACATCAGCAGGCCTAGGTGCATATCGCCGGTAGCGCAGAAAGCGCCGGCAATGAACAGCAGCGTGTCGCCAGGGAAGAAGAAAAGAACCACCAGGCCGGTCTCGCAGAAGACGATGGCAAACAGCAGTGCATAGACATACACACCGTATTGCGCGATCAGGGTGCCCATCGCACGGTCTACGTGAACCAGCATGTCAAGCAATTGAACGAAATCCATTATTTGTCCCAAAAAGGTTGCGGCGGGAATAATACCAAACTGTCTATCTTACAGGCTAAAATTGCCCGGCATCTTAGCATCTGCTTAGAACCCCACAAAGGAGACCGTAGTGAAGTCCTACCTGCCTGCCGCTTTCGCGTTGGCGTTGCCCCTGGCTGCCATGGCCGCAACCACCAAAGAACTGCCGCCCAAGCCGACCGTCAGCGACATCGTGAAGGCGTCGCCGCAAGCCGACTGGCGCCAGCTTGACCCTGCCAACACCCTCTACATGGACTTGCCAACCGGCCGCGTGATCATCGAGCTGGCGCCGGCCTTCGCGCCGAACCACGCCGCCAATATCCGCACCATGGCCAAGGAAGGCTACTGGGATGGCCTGTGGATCTACCGCACGCAGGACAATTTCGTGGTGCAGTGGGGCGATCCGCGCGAGGACAAGCCAAAGCAGCTGGGCACTGCCAAGGCCAAACTGGAACAGGAATTCACGGTGCCGATGAAGAACGACACCCGGTTCACGCGCCTGCCGGACAAGGACGGCTATGCGCCGCAGGTAGGCCACTCCAATGGCTTCCCGTCGGCACGTGATCCGAAAACCGGCCAGACCTGGCTGGCACATTGCTACGGCATGGTTGGCGTGGCGCGCGGCAATGAGTCCGACAGCGGCAACGGCGGCACCCTGTACACGGTGATCGGCAACTCGCCGCGCCACCTGGACCGCAATATCACCGTGGTGGGACGCATCGTGAGCGGCATGCCGCTGCTGTCCGTGCTGCCGCGCGGCCCGGCGCCGATGGGCATGTTCGAGAAGGAAGAACAGTGGGTGCCGATCAAGTCGGTCAAGCTGGCAGCCGACGTGCCGGAAGCCGAGCGTTCGAAATTCGAAGTGATGCGTACCGAATCGGCCAGTTTCAAGTCCGTGATCGAAGCCCAGCGCAACCGCGGCGGCCCGTGGACCAAGTACGCCGCCGGCCACGTGGACCTGTGCAACGTGCCAATCCCGGCTCGCGAAGTGAAGTGAAGAAAATGTCCACTTCGGGGTCAGGAACAAAAGTGGACATTATAATGTGGCAATGAACGCGCCAACTCCACCCCGCCCGATCCGGGCCCTCCCAGACCAACTGATTTCCCAGATCGCCGCCGGCGAGGTAGTGGAACGTCCATCGGCAGTGGTCAAAGAGCTGCTGGAAAACGCCCTGGACGCCGGTTCGACCCAGATCACCGTGCGGCTGGAAGAAGGCGGCGTCAAACGTATTTGCATTACTGACAATGGTCGCGGCATCCCGCCCGACCAGATGCCGCTGGCCCTGGCGCGCCACGCCACCTCCAAAATCGCCTCGCTGGACGACCTGGAAAACGTCGGCACCCTCGGCTTCCGCGGCGAAGCCCTGGCTTCGATCGCCTCCGTGGCGGCAGTCACCCTGACTTCCCGCACCGCCGATGGCGCCCACGCCTGGGAACTGCAAGGCTCGCACGAAGGCACGGTGGTGCCCTCCTCCGGCGCCCCCGGCACTACGATCGACGTGCGCGACCTGTATTTCAACACTCCCGCGCGCCGCAAGTTCCTGAAATCGGAGCAGACCGAATTCGGCCACTGCGCGGAGGTGGTGCGCCGCATCGCCCTGGCCCGTCCCGACGTCTCGTTCACGCTCAGCCACAACGGCAAGACCGTGGACCACTGGATGGTCAGCGACATGGCCAAGCGCAGCGCGCAAATCCTGGGCAGCACTTTCGAAGAAGCCCGCCTGGCGCTGGACGAAGGCTCGGGCGTGCTGCGCCTGCACGGCTTTGCCGGCCTGCCGACGGCGTCGAAAGGCCGCGCCGACAGCCAGTACTTCTACGTCAACGGCCGCTTCGTGCGCGACAAGCTGCTGGTGCACGCCGTGCGCGCCGCCTACGAAGACGTGCTGCATGGCGACCGCTATCCGTCCTACGTGCTGGCGCTCGACCTCGACCCGGCGCTGGTCGACGTGAACGTGCACCCATCCAAGATCGAAGTGCGCTTCCGTGACGGCCGCGCGGTGCACCAGTTCGTGTTCCACGCCGTGCAGCGCGCGCTGGCCGCAACGTCGGCCACTTCGCACGGCAGCGTGCCGTCGCCGCTGCCGGCTGCCGATAACCTGCAGGCGTCGGGCCCGATTTGGCGCCCGCAGCAGCAGACCAGCTTCGGCTCGATCCTGAACCCGGAGTATCGCCCGACGTTCTCGCCATCGCCATTTGGCGGCGCGGGTAACGGCGGCGGCGTAGCCCAGAGCACGGAGCGCTACGGCGCCCTGTGGTCGAACGACCCGCGCGACAATTTCGCGCCCGGTGCGACCGCTGCGGACGGCGGCAACGGCTTCCGCGCTTCCTCCGATTACACCCTGCCCCAAGCGGCGCCGATTGCCGCCTCGTCGGCGCAGATGGCCGGTGAAGAATTTCCGCTCGGCTTCGCACTGGCGCAACTGCACGGCATCTACATCCTGGCCCAGAACAGCAAGGGCCTGGTGCTGGTCGACATGCACGCCGCGCACGAACGCATCCTGTACGAACAGCTCAAGAACGCGCTGGACGCGCAGATCGACGGCACCGAGATGTCGGTGCAGAACCTGCTGATCCCCGTCACCTTCTACGCCGATGCGGTGGAAGTGGGCACCGTGCAGGAGCACGGCGACACGCTGAAGACCCTGGGCTTCGACATCGCTGTGATGTCGCCGACCACGCTGGCCGTGCGCGCCGTCCCTGCCCTGCTGAAAAACGCCGACGCGCAGACCCTGGCGCGCGACGTGATCCGCGACGTGCGCGAATACGGCGGCTCGCGCGTGCTGATCGAGCGCCGCAACGAACTGCTCGGCACGCTCGCCTGCCACACCGCAGTGCGCGCCAACCGCATCCTCGCCGTGCCGGAGATGAATGCCCTGCTGCGCCACATGGAAGCCACCGAACGTGCCGACCAGTGCAACCACGGCCGCCCGACCTGGGTGCAGATCGACATCAACGCACTGGACAAACTGTTCCTGCGCGGGCAGTAAAAATAATGAATGAGCAGTTGAACAAGCGCCCGCTGGCGGTCGCCATCATGGGGCCGACTGCGTCGGGCAAGGCCGCCGCCGCGGTGGCCATCGCTCAGCAGGTGCCGTGCGAAATCATCTCCGTCGATTCCGCGCTGGTCTATCGCGGCATGGACATCGGCACCGCCAAGCCTTCGAAAGAAGAACTGGCCGCTGTGCCGCATCACCTGATCGACATCATCGACCCGCTGGATTCTTACTCGGTGGCCCAGTTCCGTGCCGACACGCTGCGCCTGGCGGCTGACATCAGCGCGCGTGGCAAGATCCCGCTGCTGGTCGGGGGCACCATGCTGTATTACAAAGGCCTGGCCGACGGCCTGGACGACCTGCCTGGCGCCCATCCCGCCCTGCGCGCGCAACTGGATGAGGAAGCGGCCCGCATCGGCTGGCCGGCCATGCATGCGCGCCTGGCGCAAGTCGACCCAGAAACCGCAGCCCGCCTCAAGCCTGCCGATGCCCAGCGCATCCAGCGCGCGCTGGAGATCCATGCCCTGTCGGGCAAGCCGATGTCCGAGCTGCTGGCCCAGCGCGAGAAGGAAGACCTGCCCTTCGACCTGGTGTCGTTCGCGCTCGAACCGTCCGACCGCGCCTGGCTGCACGAACGCATCGCGCGCCGCTTCGACATCATGCTCGATGCCGGCTTCCTCGATGAAGTAAAAACCCTGCGCGCGCGCGGTGACCTGCACCTTGGCCTGCCATCGATCCGCTGCGTGGGCTACCGCCAGGCCTGGGAATACCTGGATGGCAGCATCGACTACGCAGCGATGCGCGAAACCGGCATCATCGCCACCCGCCAGTTATGTAAGCGCCAGCTAACCTGGCTGCGCGCCATGCCGGAACGGATCGTGGTCGACTGCTGCGCCGCGGACGCAAGCGAGCAATTGCAACAGCAAGTGCTTGCCAAAATAGCCAAATCGAAAATCAGTCCTTGACAGGCCGGTGTCCAGCGCCGATAATGCTGGCCTTGCGGTGATATAGCTCAGTTGGTTAGAGCATAGCATTCATAATGCTAGGGTCGGTGGTTCAAGTCCACCTATCACCACCAAAGGATTCAGCGAAAACCCGCACTGCACGCGATGCACTGCGGGTTTTTCGTTTTCTCAGCGCTCGCGTCCTGCGTGGCGCAGCAGCTGCGTGACCGGTTCGAGCAGGTATTGCAGTGGCGTGCGCTGCTCCCCTTCGATAAAAACCTCTGCCGGCATCCCCGCCAGCAGTTTGAGATCGCCAGCCTTGGCCAGGGCTGCCGAATCGGCCTCCACCAGCACCGAGTAGTAAGGTGCCTCCGTGACGCGGTCGGCCAGGCGGTCGGCTGAAATATAAACTACCTTGCCGCGCACCAGTTGCGTCGTACGGTATTTGAAAGCGGTGAAGCGGATGTCTGCCTCCTGGCCGCGCATGACGCGGCCGATATCGTCCGGCCGGATCCGCGCCTCCGTCACCAGGCGCGTGTCATCCGGCACGATGTCGGCAATGGTTTCGCGTGGCGCGATCACCGCTCCGGGCACCGGATACTTCAGGCCTATGACTTCTCCGCTGGCGGGCGCGGTGATGACTTGGCGCGCCGAAGCGTCGACCGACTTGCGCTGCTCCTGCTCAATCTCGGACAGGCGCGCAGTAGCCACCTTGAGCTGGTCGCTGGCCTGCTGCCTGTATTCGCCTTCCAGCGCACTCACGCGAAGGTCGATGTCGACCATGCGCTGCTGGGCGCGCGCCAGTTCCGAGCGCCGCTCTTCGAGCTTGACGCCGTAATCGGCAATCGCGCTTTCGAGCTGCGAAATGCGGTTGGCCGAGACAAAACCATCCTTGCGCAGCTTGTCGTTGGTGTCCAGGTCGGCCTTCTGGAACTTCATCGACTCGCTTGCCTGTGCAATCTGGGCGCGCAGCGCGACGACTTCCTCGGCAACCTTGTCCCGTTGCGAGTGCAGCAGCCGCACCTGTCCCACCATGGCTTCGCGGCGCGCAGCGAACAGTGCGCGCTCCTTGGAAACCTGTTCGGCCAGGCGTGGATCGGTTTTTGCAGCCTCGGCCACATCCGCCGGGAAGTGCAGCGACTGCTGCATGCCTTGCTCGGCATCGAGCCGCGCCAGGCTGGCACGCTCCGTCTTGACCCGGTAATCCAGCCGGTTCTTGTCCGCATCGACCGACACGTCGCCAAGCACCAGCAAGGGCTCGCCCTGCTTCACGTGCTGGCCGTCGCGCACCAGTACCTGGCGCACGATACCTCCCTCGGCATGCTGCACCGGGCGGCGGTTCAGGTCCACTTTCACATACGCCTGCGCCACGACGGCCGACGACAGGGGCGCAAAGCTCATCCAGGCCGTTACGGGCAGCAGCCCGAAGATCACGACCGCCAAGCCCCAACGCGCCAGGCGGCGCGCTTCGCCAACATGCATGTTCATGGAATCGTTCGACATCATGCTATGCAATGTATTTTCCATCATGCCCTCCCCTCGCCTGCACGCGGCATGGCCACGACCTGCGCACCCGCCCTTCCCTGGCCGGGCTGCATCGCCTGCATCACCTCTGCCACAGTGCCGAAGTGCTGCACGCGGCCCGCGTCGAGTACCAGCATCTTGTCCATCTGCTGCACCAGGGTGCTGCGGTGCGTGACCACGACTACGGTGACCTGGCCGCTCAATGCCTTCAGTGCATCGGCGAGAGCCAGCTCACCGGCACCATCGAGGTTGGAATTAGGTTCATCGAGGACCAGCAACTTGGGTTCGCCGTATAAGGCGCGCGCCAGCGCAATACGCTGCCGCTGGCCAGGTGACAGCATCACGCCCATGCAGTCGATCTGCGTGTCGTAACCTTGGGGCAGGCCGAGGATCAGTGCATGTACGCCGGCACGCTTCGCCGCCTGCACCACCTTATCCGCGTCGACATCGCCCAGCCGTGCGATGTTGTCCGCCACCGAACCCGGGAACAGCTCGACGTCTTGCGGGACGTAGCCCAGCCAGGGGCCGAGTTCCTGGCGTGGCCATTGGGCAAGCTCTACGCCGTCCAGCCGCACCGTGCCTGCATTCGGCGCCCATAGCCCCGTCAGGAGGCGGGCCAGTGTCGACTTGCCGGCACCACTGGCGCCGATAATCGCCATCGATTCGCCCGGCTCCAGGCTGAATGAGATACCGGCCAATATCATCCGCTCGCTTTGCTGCGGCCGGAAGACCAAGCCGTGTGCCTGCAGCTTGCCAGTGGGCGCGGGAAGCTTCATGCGCTCCGGCTGTTCGCCCGCGGCGCCCAGCAATTCGGTCAGTCGCGCGAATCCAAGGCGGCCCTCGGCCAAGGTGCGCCAACTACCCACCACCTGCTCCACCGGCGACAAGGCCCGGCCCAGCAGCACAGTAGTTGCCACCAGGACGCCTGGCGTACCCTCGCCGCTGATGACAAGGTAAGCCCCCAGCGCCTGCATCAGGATCTGCACCAACTGCCGCGTCATGCGCGTGAAGGCCGCCATTGCCACCGACTTGCGCGCGGTTGCCCCCTGCAGTTCGGAGACTGTCGTGTTCTGGTCCTGCCAGCGGCCGATCAGCGCATCGGCCATGCCGAGCGACTGCACCACTTCAGCATTGTGCAAGGACGACTCAAGGTAACGCGTGGCCTTGGCAGCCTCCTTCTGCAAGGCCTCAATGCCGCGTCGCGTAAAGCGGTCATTGAATACTGCAAGCACCAGCATCAGTACCGAAGCCGCTGCTGCTGCCGCACCAAGCAGCGGGTGAGCCAGCCAGATCACTGCCACGTATACCACAGCCCACGGCGTATCGAACAACGCCAGCAAGCCCTGAGCCGAGAACAGGTTGCGCAATGACGCCACGTCGCGCAAACCTTCGGAAGATGAACGCTCAATGCGGCGCGCCGACTTGTCCAGCATTGCCTTCGCTACGAGCGGAGACAAATGCTCGGCAATCAGGTTGCCAATCACACCTTGCAGGCGGCTGCGCAGGTAATCAAGCATCAGCATCAAGCCAAGGGCGATGGCCATGCCAAGCAGCAGCACCAGCAGGGTTTCCTTGCTCTGGCTGGCAAGCACGCGATCGAAGACCTGCAGCATGAAGAGTGCCGGCGCCAGCAGCAACAGGTTGACGACGAAAGAAAATGCCGCGACAACCAGGAGCGGACGTTTGAGGAGCTGAAAGAGCGGTTTCATGACTGGCCCCGTCCAGTTGGCAGATCAGGAACCGATCCTGATGTCGTTCTGGTTGAACGTGTCGCCCGGATTTTCCAACGTCAGCGTTGCGAACAGGGTTCGGTTGGCAGCGCCCTGGCCATCCGAATCGTAGTACAGGTTGCCCGTAGTGCTGTCGTAAATCACCCTGATCCCTGCGGCCACGACATCCGTTGCTCCGCCTCCTGCGGAAGCAGAAAATTCGGAGGATGACAGCAGGTTGCCTGCCGCCGTCGCAATACCGGTAAAGGTGGCCAGGGACAACTCGATCCAGTCGCCGCCGGGAGCCGTTCCAGAGGCATTGAAGTCAGTGACCGAATCAACAGCGTTGGGCGCCGTATCGAAGACAAAGGTGTCGCGGCCCGCACCGCCGGTCAGCATATCGGTGCCGGAACCGCCGACGATGCGGTCGTCGCCTGACTGGCCGTTGATCACATCGTTGCCACCACCACCGCGCAACTGGTCTGCGGATGCGGTCCCGGCCAGGTTGTCGGCGAAGGCAGTGCCAATGGCGCCTTCAAATCCCGTGTACGTGTCGCTGCCAAGTCCAGCGGCGCTACCTGCAAATGTGCCAGGAGCATTGTTCACCAGGGTGAATGTAATGCCGGCAGTTCCATCGCTGAAATCGAGCAGGTCACTGCCGCCTTTGCCATCCAGGATATCATTGCCGGCTCCGCCGCGAATGACATCGTTCCCGGCGCTGCCATTGATGGTATCGGCCAGGCCGGTTCCGATCACGCCTTCAATATTCGCGTAGGTATCGGTGCCAAGCCCGCCGGCACCGCCAGTGCCAGTGAAAGCCCCGTTCTGCGCCAGGGTAAAGTTGAGTGCCACGGTGCCGTCGGAGAAATCGAGCATGTCGTCGCTGCCGGCGCCGCCATCCATCCGGTCGTCGCCCAAGCCACCGGTCAATACGTCGTTTCCTGAACCGCCCGACAATTGGTCGTCGCCGCCGTTGCCTGACAGTAGATCGTTGCCGGCGGAGCCGTTCAATGTGTCGGCCGCATTGCCTGTGCCGCCAATGAAAACGTCGCCTGTCGCGCCACCGGTCACAATATCCGGTCCACCTCCGGCATCGATGTACGAGGCCTGGTAGGTACCTGCCGTACTGAGGTCGACCATATCGCCCGTATTATTGTTGTTCGTCACAGCCCGGATGTCGATCGTCACCGAGGCCGTGGCGCTACCGCCGGCGCCGTCCGACACCGTGTATTGGAAGCTGCCACTCGTGGCGTTGTTGTTACTGGTGAAGCTGATTGTTCCTGCGTTTGCGTTCAGGGTCAGGCCGGTGATGCCGGATGCACCACTGACGCCGGTGAGCGCCAGGGCATAACCATCTATGTCGGTATCGTTGCCGAGCAATGCACTGGCCGAAAGCGTGACGAAGGTATTGTTTGAGACGATGATACGGTCAGCCACGCCAACTGGTGGCAGGTTATTGGCGGCGACTGTAATAGCTGCAATGTCGGTGGCTGAGGAAAATGCCGAGCTGCCGCCATTGACGGAAGTATCGGCCAAAGCTCCGGCCGTGCCGCTGGTACCATCCCAGGCCCGGAATGTTACGCCGTCGCCGACGGTGCCGCTATAACCCGTATTCCCCTGGAAGTAGATCCGCGTGTTCGCATCTGCCGACAACAACAATGCAGACGAATTCGAAACGCTGCCGACAGCCGTCCAACTGGTACCCCCATTCATGGAATACCACCATGTTCCGTTAGCTGTATTCGTACTGGTCAATGCAATCCCGGTGACGGCGCCGCTATCGGCATCCGATACATTATCAAGGCCACCGGCAGGCGGGTTCAAGTTGACCAGGCTGGATACGAGCGTACCTACGGCGCCACTCGGCCCACCGGCATTCTGGAGAACATTTGCCAGGACCGGCGTAGCGGCGGAGATCAGGACCGGTGCATCGTTAATACCGGTAACCGTGAACTTCAGCGATTCCGCCACAGTCGCAATGCCATCTGAGACGCCATAGTCGACCACTACATCTTTCACCTCACCTGCTGCCAGGCTTTGATAGCTTGAGTGGCTCGCGTCCAGCGTGAAGCTATGTGTCGCAGCGCTGTAGCTAACACCATTCGGCAGCGTGGCGGGAAGCGAGACTACGTCAAGCGCAGAACCGCGGTCCACATCCGAGGCGTTGGCCAAGGCATTGAGCGTCATAGGACCACCGTCTTCCGTCGCACTGCCGGTTACGGGGCCTGTCACCACCGGCACGTCGTTGGTGCCGGTGATAGTGATCGTTGCACTTTGGGCTACGGTTGCGCCTTGTGCGTCCTTGACGTTGTAGTTGATTACTACGGTACTGTGCTCACCAACCGCCAGATGGTCAAAGATGCTGTCGGTTGGATCGACTGTCAACGTGTTGCTCACCAGGCTGAAGCCCGCCGGAACACCAGCGACGGCTACCCCGTCAACCGTGTACTCGACATTGGCCACGCTAAGAGTCGCGCTCTCATCGTGATCGGCATCGCTCGCGCCGGTCAACAAATTCATCGCATACGCCCCTGCCCCCTCAGCCGCTGTCGAGGACAATGCGGCGCTGACAATCGGTGCGTCATTGGTGCCAGTGATCGTGATCGTTGCGCTCTGGTCTACCGTAGCGCCTTGCGCGTCCTTGACGCTGTAGTTGACGACGATCGTGCTGTGCTCACCAACAGCCAGGTGATCAAAGGCGCTATTCGCAGGGTTGACCGTTAATGTATTGCCCACCAGGCTAACGCCCGCTGGTGCACCACCAGGAGCGCTCCCATCGACGCTGTAGGTGACGTTGGCCACACCCAGCGTGGCGGTTTCGTCGTGATCGACATCGCTGGCGCCCGCCAGCAGGTTCAAATCATACGAGCCCGCGCCCTCAGCCTGCTCCGAGGTCAAGGCAGCACTGACCAGCGGTGCGTCATTGGTGCCAGTGACCGTGATCGTTGCGCTCTGGGCTACCGTCGCACCTTGTGCGTCTTTGACATCATAGGTAAGCAAGATAGTTGCATGCTCCCCCGCGGCAAGATGGTCGAAAGCGCTGTTCGAAGGATCAACCGTCAACGTTTTGCCCGACAGGCTGAGGCCAGCTGGAGCTGTGGTCGAAACTTGCCCGCCGTCGACGCTGTAGCCGATATTGGCCAGGCTCAGC
The DNA here is from genome assembly GCA_039593645.1 of Pseudoduganella sp. Classification (GTDB taxonomy): domain Bacteria; phylum Pseudomonadota; class Gammaproteobacteria; order Burkholderiales; family Burkholderiaceae_D; genus Rugamonas. Next base: position 6,217 of record JBCNOX010000036.1, on the reverse strand, counting down.
GAATCAGTCTCACCATCGTCCGCATCGGAGGCACCGGCCAGCAAATTCATCGTGTAAGCCCCAGCGCCTTCGGCAGCAGTGGATACCAGTGCCGTGCTGAGTACCGGCGCGTCGTTGGTCCCATCAATCGTGATCGTTGCAACCTGTGCGACAGCTGCCCCATGCACATCCTTGACGTTGTAGCTGACAACAATGGTGGTATGTGCGCCCACCGCCAGGTGATCGAAGGCGCCATTCGATGTGTCCACAGCCAGTTTATTGCCATTCAAGACCACGCCTGCTGGCGCGCTACCTGATGGATTGCCGCCATCGACACTGTAAGTAACGTCGGCTACGCTCAGGGATGCAGTCTCGTTATGGTCGACGTCGCTGGCACCTTCCAGTAAGTTCACCTCATACGATCCCTCGCCTTCGTCCTCACCCATTGTCAACGCTCCGGTGACGACTGGCACATCATTGGTTCCCTTGATAGTGATCGTCGCTTGCTGGGCTACTGTCGCCCCCTGCGTATCCTTGATGTTGTAGCTCACCACGATGGTGGTCTCCTCACCGATAGCAAGGTGGTCGAACGCGCCGTGCGTAGGGTCGACGCTTAGCGTGCCTCCGGCCAAGCTAACGCCAGCTGGCGTGTCAGGCACAGCGACCCCATCGACGCTGTAGCCGACCTCCGTCACGCCCAGTGATGCTGTTTGGCCATGATCGACATCGCTAGCGCCATCCAGCAAGTTCATCGAGTAAAGGGAACTACCTTCTGCCGCCGTTGAGGAAAGCTCGCCAGTGACCACCGGTGCATCATTGCTGCCGACGATCGTGATGGTAATGACTTTGACCGCTCCGTCGGCGCTGGACACCGTGAAGCTGTCGCTCAAGGTATCGTTGGTCGCGAGTTCCTGCACGCGGCTATCGGCGTTATTCAGCGTGTACTTCCATTCGCCGTTCGAGGAGACAGTGTAGCTACCGTACTTTGCAGCTTTGCTGGTATCAACCGATTGGAAGAGGTTGTCGACGCCATTCAGATCGTCGGACTTCAACTGACCGGTGACAGTCGGCGTTCCAGGGTTTGAGTCGCCGGCACCTCCCGCTTCGACTACTCGTCCGGCAGCATCGCCAGTGATCAGCGACGTAAGGTAGTCAACCTGGGCGTAGTCGCCGCCCGATTCCGGCTTCACCCATACCGCCAGCTTCTCCATCATTTGGACTGTCAGCGTGGACGTTCCGAAGTTGAATATGAAATCGCTGGCAGATCCGTTCGATACTTCGCCCTGGGAGTTCATCTTGACGGTAGACAGAAATTTCACATACCGCTCCAACTCCCAGCGCACAGCAGGATCGCTCCATTGTTCATAGCTCAACTGGATTCGAACCGTATCGATACCGGAGCCGCCCGTGTACACGTCCTTGAAGCCCCCGAGGTTTTCGGAGACGGTGTAGATCAGCGTATCGCTCCCCGCGCCGCCGTTTATCTGGTCACTGCCAGCACCGCCATTAACGATGTCGTCACCGTTGCCGCTATTGATGATGTCGCTCCCGTCGGTACCGATGATCGTATCGTTTCCGTTGGTTCCGGTAATGGTTCCCATGGTTTTCTCCCCAAGCCGCAGCCGCTCGGCAAAAAAGCTGATTAGTAGGAATTATTGATTCATTGCATCCAGCAAAAGTGATCGGAAGGCACTTATATTTCCCAATCTCAATCGATATCAATTTAACAGTTGAGGTTGCACGGGCGCATGAGACCAATGCCCTCTTATCGCTAGGCGTAACAACCCATCAAAGAGGATCGAGAAGCAGGGCTTTTGTCACGTTTCGCGCAGGAATCATCTGGCGAGGGCAAGAATGCGCGGGGGATCGCGCCCCCATCGGTTGTCAAACAATCAACTGTTGACAGCATTTGCGAAACACCGCATAATGCGTGGCTCTGGTGATATAGCTCAGTTGGTTAGAGCATAGCATTCATAATGCTAGGGTCGGTGGTTCAAGTCCACCTATCACCACCAAGAATTATCAGGAAGGCCTGATCCGGAAGCGGATCAGGCTTTTTTGTTTTCAGGCGCCGGCAATCTGGCCGAAGCCTTCGCGCAGCTCGTCAGCGTCTTCGGGGCGCACGACGCGAGCGACTTCCTTGCCATCCTTCAGGAAGATCACGGTCGGCCAAAGTTTGACGCGGAAGGAACGGCCCAGGATTCGTCCGGGACCGTCTTCCACTTTAAAATGAGGGATGTTGGCGTACTCGCGGTACGCCTCGGCGATGGCCGGTTGGGCGCCACGGCAATAGCCGCACCAGTTGGTGCCGAACTCCAGTACTGCCGGTCCGGTGAGCGCATCGATGTCGGCCCGGGTGGGCTGCTCTGTCTTGTACACAGTTTCCATCATGCCGCCCACCTTACCACGATCGTCCAGGCTTATGCGCCCGGCTGGATCTTGCCGTCGACTACGCGCGGCACATTTTGCGGGTTGTCGTTGGCCAGGGTCGATGGCAGCGCCCATTCAGGCGCGTCCTGGTAGCACACCGGGCGCAGGAAGCGATCAATCGCGGTCGCGCCGACCGAGGTGCTGCGCGGATCGGAGGTCGACGGGAACGGGCCGCCGTGCACCATGGCGTGCGCCACTTCCACGCCGGTCGGGAAACCGTTGAACAGGATGCGGCCAGCCTTGCGCTCAAGCGTTGGCAGCAGGCCGGCGGCGATCTCGCGATCTTCGGCGGTGGCGTGCACGGTGGAGGTCAGCTGGCCTTCCACGTGCTCGGCGATGCGGCGCAGGTCAGCCGCGTCGCGGCAGCGCACCAGAACCGAGCTTGGGCCAAAGTTTTCGTCTTCCAGCGCCGGCGTGGACAGGAAGGTGTCGACGTCGGTGCTGTACAGGTGCGGTTGCGCCGCGCAGGCGGTGCTGCCCACGCCGCCTTGCGCCAGCAGCTCCACCTTGTCCAGCGCCGACAGCTTGCCCACGCCGGCTTCGTATGACTTGTGGATGCCAGGGGTCAGCATGGTGGTCGATGGCTTGGCTTGCACTGCCGCCGCAGCAGCAGCGGCAAATTCGTTCAGCTCAGGGCCTTCCAGCGCGATCAGCAGGCCTGGGTTGGTGCAGAACTGGCCAGAGCCCATGGTCAGCGAATCGGCAAAGGCTTGTGCAATACGTGCAGCGCCTGCTTTCAGCGCGCCCGGCAGCAGGAACACCGGGTTGATCGAGGCCATTTCGGCATACACCGGAATCGGCTCCTTGCGGGCCTGGGCGATGCGCACCAGCGCCAGACCGCCGCCGCGCGAACCGGTGAAGCCGACTGCCTTGATCGCAGGATGGGCCACCAGGTCGGCGCCGATCTGCACATCGCCGATCACCAGGGAAAACACGCCTTCATGCAGACCGCAATCGGCCACGGCTTTCTGGATCGCCTTGCCCACCAGTTCGGAGGTGCCGAGGTGCGCCGGGTGTGCTTTCACGACCACCGGGCAGCCGGCCGCCAGGGCAGAAGCGGTATCGCCGCCGGCAACCGAGAACGCCAGCGGGAAGTTGGAAGCGCCGAACACGGCGACCGGGCCAACGCCAATCTTGCGCATGCGCAGGTCGGAGCGTGGCGGCACGCGTTCCGGCAAAGCGGAATCGAGGGTCGCGCCCAGGAACAGGCCATCGCGCACCACCTTGGCGAACAGGCGCAGCTGGTTGACGGTGCGGCCGCGCTCACCTTCCAGGCGGGCTTGCGGCAGGCCGGATTCCTGCATGGCGCGCTCGATCAGTTGCGGACCGAGGTCGAGGATGTTCTGTGCCACCTGTTCCAGGAATTGCGCGCGCTTTTCCAGCTTGGTTTCGCGATAGGAGTCGAATGCTTGCGCTGCCAGTTCGCAGGCGCGCTGCAGGTCGGCCGGGGTAGCCATGCCAAATGCCGGCTCGATTTCGATATTACGGGCCGGGTCGGTGGCCTTCATCTGGCCTGCGCTGCCCTTGACGGCGGCTTGTCCGATCAACATTTCACCTGCGATCTGCATTCTTTGCTCCTTGATTTATTGGGTCGGCAGGGCCGGAAGTTTACTTGAATTTGGCGCAAGGGTCTGTGCGCTTTTGCGCAGCGACTTTGCGGATTTCGTCATAGCTGCCCTGCACGCCGTCCGGTTCGATAAAGCCAATGGTGCGGACGTTCAGCTTGGGTTCAATGGCATTCAGCCAGCGCGGCACGCCGATGTCCTTGCGCACATGGCCGTTGCCGGCGATGAGGACCACGTCGCGTGGCTGCTGCTGGCGAATCAGCTTGGCCATCCAGATATCGCGTGCCACCTGGGCGTTGACCATGCCGGGCAACATCATGTCCGGGGCCATATTGCAATGGCCTTCCTGGATGGCCTTTTCCTGCCCCCGCCGCAGGTCGGAAGGCAACGGGTCTTTCAGTTTGTAGGCGGCAACGGTAGCGGCATCAAAGCTGGAAGCAAGGCCGTCGCGCACCACTTTGGATGCGTCGGCGCGCGACAGGTTGACGGCAATCAGCGGCAGGTGGTTGCTCAGTGCGAGCTGGATGACGGGGTGGTAAAGCTGCCAATCCCACCCCTTCTTGCTCATTACCCTGATCACGCAGGAAGCATCGAGACAGCCCTTTTGCGCCTCGTCCAGCAAAGCCTGGGATTCGCGGTCGAACTGCTCCATCGCGATCGCCGGGCGCCAGCCGGCTTCCACCCGCCGGCGCAGCTCCTCATAGCGCAGCTTGTGGCCCTCCTTGTTGTCGTGCACCTCGCCGAGCAGGAGCACTTGCGGGTTGGAGGCGGTGGAGGCCTCCGTATAGGTTACGGCTTGTTTGCTGCCGCAGCCGGCCAAAGCCAGGCCGGCCAGCAGCAGTGCAATGGTGATTTGCTTCATCGATGCGTTGTCAGGCTGTCCTCGAAAACGTCTAGTCTAACAGGGCGTGGATGGCTTTGCCGATCACCTCGGCGTGGGTCTCCAATGCGAAATGCCCGGTGTCGAGCAGTTGCACGATGGCGTTCGGGTTATCGCGACGATAAGCCTCGGCGCCCGGCGGCGTGAAGAACGGGTCGTTTTTGCCCCAGATCGCCAGCGTCGGCACCTGCGCTGTGCGGAAGAACTCCTGGAATACCGGGTACAGCTCGAGGTTTTTGCGGTAGTCGTAGAACAGTTCGAGCTGGATGTCGACATTGCCGGGGCGCGCGATCAGGGCCGAGTCCAGGGTATAGGACTCCGGCGCCACGCTGGCCGGATCGGCGACGCCGTGCGTGTACTGCCATTTGGTCGCTTCCGGCGTCAGGAAACCGCGCATGACGTTGGTGTTTTCTTCGTTCGGGTCGGCCCAGTGTTTGCGCATCGGAGTCCAGCCATCGCTCAAGCCTTCCAGGTAGGCGTTGCCGTTCTGCGAAATCAGGGCAGTGATGCGTTCCGGTTTGGCGGCCGCCAGCCGCAGGCCGACCGGGGCGCCATAGTCGAACACGTACAACGCAAATTTATCGAGTTTGATGGCTTGCAGGAAGGCCTCCATAGTGCGGGCCAGGTTGTCGAAGGTGTATTCGTAATTGCGTTCGGCCCGAACCTCGGTAAAGCCGAAGCCTGGCAGGTCGGGGGCGATGACGCGATATTTGGTTGCCAGCAGCGGGATCAGGTTGCGGAACATGTGGGAGCTGGTGGGAAAACCGTGCATCAGGAGGATGGCCGGCGCGTCCGGGGCGCCTGCTTCGCGGTAGAAGATGTTGACGCCGTCGGCTTCGATCGTGCGGTTCATGAATAACCCCTTAAAGTTTGTTTTGACGGTTACAAGATTACTCCGGCCACGTAACTTGTCAAGCATTATTTTGATGGTTACAATGAAAATTCAGGAGGACAGGAAAATGCATGAGTTCTATGGCGATCATCCGGCGCTGGATTTGATGAATACCGTCGTGCAGGGGGAAGAAACCTGGCATGGCGACGCCGATGTCATGGCGTGGCTGGCTGCAGCCGGACAGTTGGCATCGGAATCTGCCGCCCCCGGCAAGCCAGGAGAACTGCTGGCGGCCGCGCGCGCCCTGCGCGAAACCGTGCGCAGGGCGGTGGCAGCGCGCAAGGCAGGCAAGCGGGTCGACGTGGCGGCGCTGAATGCGGCGCTGTCGCATGCCGAACGGCACCTGGTGCTGGTGGAAGAAAGTGGGGATGGGCTGTCGCTGCAGGCCCGCTACGCCGCCCGCACGCCGCAGCAACTATTGGCGCCGCTGGCCGAAGCGGCGGCGCAGTTGCTGGCCACGGCCGACTTTAC
>JBCNOX010000359.1:0-5836 GCA_039593645.1 Pseudoduganella sp. | reverse complement strand
GTACGAAGGCAGACAGATCTATTTCGGTCCTACCGATGAGGCCAAGGCGTTCTTCACCAACATGGGCTTTGATTGCCCGGATCGCCAGACTACTGCTGATTTCCTGGGCTTCTTGGTGATGCGGTTGATCATGCCGCCCGAAGAACCGCGGCCATACAGCACCGATGCCGGGCCTTTGATCACTTCGATCTGTTCGATGTTGGACAGGTCGCGGAAATACAGCGCGTCGTCGCGCACGCCGTCGATGAACTGGTCGGCGATCGCGGTAAAGCCGCGAATGGTCACCTGGTCGCGCTGGCCGTCGCCATGCGACAGGCCGACGCCAGGAATGCCCTTCATCACGTCTTCCATCGAGTTCACGCCCAGGTCGCGCATCAGCTCCTGCGGCACCACATTCACGGTTTGCGGAATGTCGCGCAGCGGCGCGTCGATCTTGGTGGCACTGGTGGCGGTGCTCGGGTTGTAGGCGGCGTCGCGTGCGGCGGTGACGGTGACGGAGGGGAGGGTGGCTTCTTCGGCGAATACTGCGAAGTGTGGCAACGCCAGCGCAATGGCGAGCGCCAGCGGGGACTTGTTCAACGACATGCTATTTCCTAAGTGGCTACGTAATGAGAATTGTTATCATTCGCAATTATGCGCCACCCAGGAAGTTTGTTCAACGGTAAAACTTGTGCTGGGTCAAGAATTTAGCGTTCGCTGCGCCGGACGGTATCGGGGCCTGTATCCCTTTGCTCGCCCTGCCGGTACTGGGGCCCGGTCTGGAACCCGTGCTCGCGATCGCACTCTTCGACCCCACCCGATAGCAGGTCGTCGGTACGGCCCGCCGATTCTGCCGACTGCTGGTTGCCTTCCTGCGATTGGGATAAGTTGCGGCGGCCGGTGCAACCGGCGCCCATGGTCGCGATGCTGCTGGTGCCATCGTGGGTTTGCTGCTCCAGGCTGCGTCCCCTGTTGAGTGTGGACATGATTGCCTCCTTGTAGCTACGGCCAGTAGTCTATTTTAGGCCTGCACCGGGGAATATCCTAGTTCTCGGTGTACTTACGGAGCAGCAGGTTGAAACGTTTATTGCCGTCCGTGCCGAGCCAGTTCCAAAGGGTATCGACGTCGCGGCGGTGGGTTTCGTAGTACGCCGGGTTGGTCGCGATCCAGTTAAAGGATTTCAATACGGGCTTGTCGAGGCGGACCAGTTGGCCCTTGTAGCGCTCGGCCACGTATTTGTCCATGTCCGATGCCGCAATCATCGGCACCACAAAGGCGTCGATCCGCCCCAGTTGGAGCTTGTCGAAGTTGGTCGGCACGGTAGGCGCGCCCTGGTCGAGCGTAGCGCCGGCCTTCTCCAGCCGTTCGCCGTAGGATGAGCCGTACATGATGCCGACCCGCTTGCCGCGCATCATATCGATCGGATCGACGTCGCGCGCATAACCATCCTTGGCGCGCACAAAAGCCACGACGACCAGGCTGACGGCGCGCCTGGTATCAGGCTTGCCTTGAGCGTCGCGCGGGATGACGATGCCGGGCTGCCCATCGGCGGTGATGTCGACCGGTACGAAGTCGACCGCCCCGCTTGCCAGTGCGACACGCAAACGCATCACCGGCAGACGCACCAGTTCGATCGCGCAGCCACTGCTGGCGGCAAATTCGCGGATCCAATCGACGCTGGCGCCGGCCGGATCGGGCACGGATGCGCCATTGCCCATCCAGTACGGCGGGCGATGCTGGTCGGGGTAGGCGAAGCGGATCGTGCCGCAGGCGGCGAGCACGTTGTTGGCAGCGAGCGCGAGGAGGGCGGCTACTGTGAAAGGTTTCCATTTCATACTGTCGCTATTCTAAGTCAACAGTATTGCGGGTGACAGCACAGGAGTAGAATCGAAGGGAACGAGGCGACTATGGAAACTAATATGCGCCCGATCCATCCGGGCGAAATTCTGCTGGAAGAATTCATGGACCCTATGGGACTGACCCCGAGTGCGCTGGCCGGCGTGCTGCACCTTGAGCCCGGCTACCTTACAGGCATCGTGCGGCAGGAGCGCAGCATCTCGCCCGCCACCGCCCAGCAGCTCGCCAGCTACTTCGACACCACGCCGGAATTCTGGCTCAACCTGCAGTCCACCTATGACACACGGCGAGCCCTGCTGAAAGGACGGCGCGCGCTAAAACGCACGCTGCATTGAGTCGCTGCGCCGGTCGCTGGAGTGCCACGGAAGGGAGGCTACCGAGCGCACTTGTGTGGGAAAGCGTTCCGCGAACGAGCGGATCAGCAGGTGCTCGACGCCGCAGATGGCGAGGTAGGTGTATGCCGCGCCTTGGTCGAAAGCCAGGGCTGTGCGCACAGCCATGTCGAATCGTTCGGCCGTGCTGCTGTCTTGACGCCGTTCTTTCTGACTTCGTTTATCCACGCTGCCTCCCAGAGTCAGCGGATAGGCTACGTTGCGCTCGGAGGCGCCGTCTGTGCGTCAGTCCACATCGCGCAGCCAATTATTCGCGGGCATCCACATAGGCCCACGCGATAGCTCCGGATGCCAGCGTGACGCTATGCCTTTTGTACGCGGCCACTTCGTACTTGTCCGCCTGCTGCAGTTCTTCGGGTGTGACCAAAAGCACCGAGCCCACTACGGCATCGGTCTCGCTGCCGCTGCGCGAAATGATCGGATGGTGAGTTTTGCCGCTGGTCGCTACAACTTCAGGATCATCGATTTCGAGCAGTCCAAGCTTATAGCCGTTCAACTGGTCGGGCCTGCCTTCAAGCTTGCGCCCAAACGTCGCAAGCTGCACGCCTTCCTGCTGCAACGTCCCATACGAGAACAGCTTTTCCATTTTCTCCATCGCGCCTCCCATGCGTGCACGCAATTGTTTTAATGATAATGTATCTCAGCTGTCCACCATTCGAACACCAAGACCGGAGAAAAGAATGCGACAAAATATCCAGCCACATTACCGATCATTCCTGCGCCTGTTCAGCGGCCTGCTGCTGACCGTAGTTTCAGGCCTCGCTTCCGCGGAACCATGCCGCAAAATCAGCACAGACGCCGAGCTTTCCAGTTATACCCAGGCACTAGGAACCTTGGCCACGGTTGCCAGGGATATCTGCTACGCCGAGGGAACAGAGTGGAAAGAGAAGTCGCCGGCCGGCCCTTATGATGTAACGCTGGACCAGCGCTTCGACTTTTACCGACCTGCCTCGCTGCCCGCATCGCAAAGGCTGCCCTTGATCATCTGGGCCCATCCGAACGGCATGACCGAGAACCTGCCACAACAGGGCGAGCTCTATCCAAAGCTGGTAACGCCGGCGCTGGCGCTGGGCTTCGCGTTCATGTCGGTGGAGTTCCGCCACCCGGTGGCGAGCCAGGAGTACGGCAAGTCGCCTAACCTTGATATCCCAAACACTGATATCGCCCGCGCTGTGCAATGGGCGCGCCACAGGTCCGGCATGCTCGGCATTGATGGCAGCAATATTTTCATCGTCGGCCAGTCACGCGGCACGCTTGGCCTGATGAATGCCTTGTCGAAGAATCTGGCCGATGACCAGAGCCCGTTCCCTTATCAAACCAAGTCTTCGCGCGTCAGGGCCGTATATGCGGTGCAAGCGCAGACCACGTATGAAAAAGAGCAGGTTAAGCAGACCTTCATCCACCCTGACAGCTGGGCTGCGTTCGACCAGCTTTACGCAGGCTTCCACCAGCCGGGCAGTGCCATCAACGAAATCACGACCGACGATCCGCCGGTAGCTTTGCGTTACGAGCGGGCGCCGACCGACCAGTCGCTGCAAACAGTGGTGCCCCTGCATTTGCCAGCACAAAACGGCAGCTGCGCCTATCCGGAGGGATGCTTCGACTTCCACCACCCGAACTTCGGTTTGAAACTGCACTTCGCCTTCAAAGCACTCACCCCAACCCAGCCGGCTTCGAAGTTCGACATCGCGTATAACGTGCCAACCCAGTACCTCTACGTTGACCAGGCCACCAACCGACCTTACGCATGCTTCTTCGCTAAGAACCTCACACCGGAAGGGCGCGCCAATTTGAGCGCTTATGCTGTTGATGCCTGTGGGCTGTAACACTATTAACTAAAGGATTTCATAATGCACCGATATCTCGCATCAACCTTGCTGGCCCTTGGCATGTCTGTTCAATCCGGCGCGTGGGCGTACTCGCAAACCCCGCCTTCGCAGCCCAGCCAGACTTTGACTGTCGGCGGCAATGCGTCGAAGAGATTGGTTTTTGATGTGGCAGCGTTGAGAAGCCGCGAGCCATCGCAAGTGCTGGCGGTGCCACTGGCGGACAAGGACGGCAATCCCGCCAGTATGGTTCGCGGCATACGCCTGCGTGACTTGCTTGAAGAAGCAAAACTCGCCACTCAAGACCATGATTCGCTGAGAAAAACAATTGTGATAGCGCGCGCGGTGGACGGCTACAAGGCGGTGTTCTCCTGGAGTGAATTGTTCAATTCGTTGGCAGGGGAGAGCGTGCTCGTGCTGTATGAACGGGACGGGAATCCGTTGGCGAAGAACGAGGGGCCGATTGCGCTGATCTCAGCAAAAGACCTGCGGACCGGGCCGCGCCACGTCAGGTGGTTGAAAGAGGTTGAAGTCCGCCTGGTGGATTAAAGCTCAGCTGGCTTCGGGGAGGGAATAGGTGAAATTGCGAGGGAAAACGACAAATTGTTATGATAATGAGAGGGAAAACGACATTTTTGCCCCTGATGAGCAGCAAAATGCGAGGGAAAACGACAAGGGTGAAACTGGCTATATTCTAAAATGCGAGGGAAAACGACAATTACATATGATTTTGGGAGCGAAAACGACATCCTGCTTGGTTGTGTGCCAAAATTGAGAGGGAAAACGACAGTCGGGATCTGGACATATGAATGCTCATGTTCAAAGTAGGCCTACCTCTCGCGCTGTTACAACTTCACAGCCAGATGTTTATGTCGCTGCGCAGTTATCGCCTAGCGAGCGCAAGCGAATAGAGCGTTTGGCAAAAGGCGGCGAGCTAGCGAGAGTTTACAAGGGCCTCTACGTTAAAGCTGAAGGCGGTGAGGCCGAAGTCGAACGCCGCGTGAGCGCCAACTGGGCTGCGGTAGGGGGGGGCGTCGTTCCTGGAGGAGTTGTCTCGCATTTGAGTGCCCTGCATGGCGGGCCTAAATCAGGCACGCTTGTTATTTCCCACCCAACACTCACACGGCGTAGCGTCAAACTGCCAGGTCTCACATTGGAGATCCGCACTGGTTCGGGCAATCTCGCTGGCGACATGGCGCTCAGCCAATCAGGCTTGCACTTTGCAGGCCGCACGCGCGCACTTTTAGAAAATCTCGGCCGCAAGTCCTCGATTAAGGCCGGGCAGGAGGAAGTCGAACACCGGCTTATCACCACGCTGAATTCTTCTGGCGAGAAGGCATTGAACGCCATCCGCGATGAAGCGGCCTCTCTTGCCCACAGCCTCGGGCTGCAAGCGGAAGCGGCAACCTTGCGTCACCTCATTGGCGAGTTGTTAGGGACCCATCAGAGAGGTGAATTGAAGACTCGGGAAGGCATCCTGGTCGCCATGGGTAAACCGGTCGACAACGAACGCATCGAGCGCTTCAATGTATTGGCAGATTACCTTCGCGGCGCCCAGCTTCCTCGCATTGACGACACGGTCGCGCGTGGCGGCGCGAGGCAAAACGCAGCGTTTATCGAGTCCTTCTTTTCGAACTATGTTGAAGGTACGAAATTCGCGATTGAGGATGCGCGCGACATTGTCATGAACCAGCGCATCGAGGAGACCCGGCCCAAGGATTCTCATGACATCTTGGGTGTGTTCCGCCTGGCGTTAGAGGCGCCGTACCGTCATAGTCCTC
>JBCNOX010000358.1:0-5837 GCA_039593645.1 Pseudoduganella sp. | reverse complement strand
TGAACCGAATGCGGCGGCCAGTTGCAGGCCATCGAGCCCCGGCATGCGGATATCGAGGAATGCCACATCGGGCGCCAGTTCGCGCGCAAGCCGCAGCGCCTCGAAACCATCCGCGGCATCGGGCAGCAGCTCGGCTTCCGGCCACAGTGCGGCAAGCAATTCACGCAACTCCGCGCGCAGCAGCGGTTCATCGTCGGCGATCAGGATGCGGGGCTTCATGCGCGTCCCTCCACCGGCAGCAGCAATTCCGCTTCGGTGGCGCCATCGGCTGCCTGGCGCAGCTCGAACGCGGCCTGCCGGCCATATAGCGCCTGCAGCCGTTCGCGCACATTGCGCAGCCCTAGGCCGCTACCCAGCAGTTCCGCCGCCCGCCCCTGCTGCAGGCCGGCTCCATCGTCGCGCACCACGATACCCAGCCTGCCGTCGCCACGCATCGCCGCTGCGACACTTACGCATACGGTGCCAGGTTTCGGCTCCACGCCGTGCTGCACCGCGTTTTCAACCAGGGACATCAACATCATCGGCGGAACCGGCAAGTCGCCCAGCGCTTCGGGGCATTCGATCCGGGTCGACAGGCGACAGCCAAAGCGGATTTCCATCAGCGCCAGGTAATGGCCCGCCAGCTCGCACTCGCGAGCCAGCGTGGACGACGAAGTGCGCATGTCCGGCAACGCCGTGCGCAAGTAGGCGATCAGGTGATCCAGCATTTCCACCGCCCGCTCCGGCGCATGGCGCGCAAGGTAACGTGTGTTGGCCAGGGTGTTGTACAAGAAGTGGGGCTCGACCTGCGCCTGCAGCGATTTCAATTCAGCTTGTACGGCAGCCCGCTGCAACTCCGACAATTGAAGTGCACGCGCCTCCCGATTGGCCATCAACAAGGGAATGCCAAGCATCAGCGCATTGAACACCAGGGCACTGCCGAAGATCTGTCCAACTGTGAGTGCCGCCATGCGCTGCAGCTGCGTCGCCTGTTCATATGCCAGCGTCGCCACGGAAGCAGACACAAGCAGCGCCAACGCCAGGCCTGCCCAGCAGAAGGCCCAGGTGGCATGGCGTGGCATTAATCGCCGCATCGCCCCGGCAATGAGTTGCGCAGAAAGGACGCCCAGCACCAGGCTGCCGAACAAGGCCGCCCTGGCCCAGTTGCCGCTCCAGAGGCAGATGGCCAGCACCAATCCCCCGCACACGGCACTGATTGCCCAGTCCCGCAAGCTGGAAGATGACATGCGCTGCAAGGCCGGCCCCGGGCCATAAGATGCTGGCATCTGCTTCATCACAGGCTTGGCTTGGTCCGCATTTCGACCTCGTCTTCGCGCGAGGACATGGAATCAACCGCGACCTCGGTTCCGACGGCATTCATTTTCAGTTCATCGATCCAGGTTGTCCCGCTGGAGCCGGTGATGACGCCAAAGCTGATGGACTTGGCGTCAGCTGGTACGTCGAGGGTAACGCTGCGCGGCGTCCAGCCGTTGGTGCCGCGCATCGGCTTATCCTGGCTGTTGTAGAAGGCGCAGGAGTACTTGGAGGCGCAGTCCACGCGCATCCAGAGGCCAGTCCAGCCAGTGACATTCTCGGTGCGGACCTGTGCCTGGAAGCGCAGGCGCTTGCCGCGGTACTCGGCGGCGGAAAACACCTGCATCAGCGTGGCCCAGTCGCCAGTGGTAGCAGTGGACTTGGCGCGCACGTACTTGGCAAGGGAGCCGCGGCGTACGCCATTCTCCTCCTGGCCGGCTTCAAACCTGCTTTTTTGCTCGGAACTGAGCATCCAGGGCGGATCGAGTGGAACGGTGGGTTGGGCCAATGCCAGCAAGGAAGTGGCGCTCAATGCAGCGAGCAGGACGACGTGAGGTTTCATGGGCGGTAGTTTCTCATGGCATGACGACATTGTCATGTCCACAACTGTGCCCGAGGCCGAAGGTTTGCGGGGGAGCATGCGACGAACGCTCCCCCTTGCCGATGAATGCCGGCGCCCGCGGATTAACGCCGCGAATTGAACTTACTTGCGAGCGGTTTCTTTACGGGCCGGTGCAGCGCCCTCGCGCGATTTGCCATTGACCAGCAGCCCGGCTTCGGACAGCTTGGTGGCATTTTTCTCGCCGATGCCTTTGACACGCTGTTCAAGGTCGGCCCAGTCCTTGAACTCACCTTTTGCGCGTTCCGCCATGATGGCCTTGGACTTGGCCGGGCCGATGCCTTTGACGCTATCAAGTGCAGCCTGGTCGGCTTTATTGACATCAACCTGGGCGAATGCAATGCCCATGCAAGCGGCCAGCGTAGCGACGGCGAGCAGCAGTTTCCTGATCATGATTGCCTCCATATGTGGACACGAGAAGACCTCGTTCTGCCACAACGCGGCACGCGCTCCCCGGCTGACGCAGGCCGCGCACCGTTTGAGGCAGATCAATCAACGGACGACTAATTCCACACGACGGTTCTTTGCGCGGCCTTCATCACTGGCGTTGCTCGCCACCGGCGCCATATTGGCAACGCCGCGCGGCAGCATTCGATTGGCGGCAATGCCGTACTTGTTGGCCAGCGCATCGGCCACCGCCTGGGCGCGTTTCTGCGACAGCGTCATATTGGCCTCGAACTCGCCCTGGTCGTCGGTATGGCCGACGATGAAGACTTTCATCTTGGGCTGCGCCTGCAGGGCCTTGGCCATCTGCTCCAGCTGCTCGTTCGATTGCTCGCGGATCACGGCCTTGTTGGTGTCGAAGGTCACGCCATACAGCGCCACCTTGCCATCGCGCTGCAAGCCTTCCTGGATGGCGCGGGTATCGACAGTGACCTTGCCGCCCTCCATCACGGTGGGCTCGACGATCTGCACAAACTGGCGCACGCGCTGGTATTCCGCGAAGTCGCTCAAGCCTACCTGGACATAGGTATTGCCGCCCGGACCAGGCTTGACCGCGCTGACGAGGTGGAAGCGCGGCTGGTTGGCGCTGTTGAACATATTGGAAACGAAAGGGTTGAATTCTTTCCAATTCACTTCGCGCGGCCACTCCTGCACCAGGCGCTGGGTATTGGCCTTTTCACACTCGTCGGTTTCGCAGGCATACAGGATCTTGAAGCCGGCTGCCGTCAGTGCCTGCTGGTAGTTGCGGTAGATCTCCAGCGCGCTACGGCCCTTCGGCCCCCAGTAGAAACGGTTGGCAGTCTTGCCCTCTACTTTGCGCAGGACAGGCTTGCCCGCCTCGGTATCGACGATACGGGCTTGCCCCAGGTTTTCACCGCCGACCATATACAGCGTCGAGCCCTCATAGCGGTGCAGCAGCGGGTGGTCCTTACCGCCGGCAATATCTTTAGCGAAGTTAGGCTGTGCTTGGGCTTGCAGCGAGACTGCGGCAAGCAAGGAGAAGATTAGCAGTCGCATGACAGTTCCGGAGGATTGAACGGATTGCCAATATAACAAAGTTCCCACCCTATCGCGCCGGTAATCGCATCCGCCAATTACCATGAAAGTCGGGGTCAGCTCCGGCAATCGGACATAAATTTCGCGAGCGAAATTTATGTCCGATTGCCGGAGCTGACCCCGACTTTTAAGCAAATAGTTCTTCGCGTGTGACGGTGGCGGTGCCGAGCTTGCCGACGACGATGCCGCCGGCGCGGTTGGCGGTCTCGACGGCTTCCTGCCAGCCGGCGCCGGAACCGAGCATGGCGGCCATGGTGGCGATCACGGTGTCGCCGGCGCCCGATACGTCGAACACTTCACGCGCGCTGGCGTGTACGTTGAAGATGCCTTCGTCCGTGAACAGGGTCATACCCTCTTCCGACCGGGTCAGCAGCAGCGCGTCGAGCGACAGTTCGGCGCGCAGGTTCTGCGCCTTGGTCACCAGTTGCTCTTCGCTGTTCCAGGAACCGACGATGCGCTTCAGTTCCGATTTGTTCGGGGTCAGCACGGTGGCGCCTTTATATGGCGAAAAGTCGTCGCCTTTCGGGTCGACCATGACGATCTTGCCGGCGGCACGCGCGGTGGCGATCATTTCGGCCACGTCGACCAGGCCGCCCTTGTTGTAGTCGGACAGCACGATCACGTCGTATTCCGGCAGCAGCGTCTTGAACTGCACCAGCTTGTTGCGCAGCACGGCGTCGCTTGGCGGCTCTTCGAAGTCGATGCGCACCATCTGCTGCTGGCGGCCGATCACGCGCAGCTTGATGATGGTGGAAATCGCGTTGTCGTGTTTCAGGTAGCTGTGGATGCCGCCGCTTTGCAGCAGTTGCTCCACTTCCGATCCTGCTTCATCGGCGCCGACAATGCCCAGCAGGCCGGCGTGTGCGCCCAGGGCTGCTGCATTGCGTGCGACGTTGGCGGCGCCGCCCAGGCGGGCTTCGCGGCGTTCGATGCGCACCACGGGTACCGGGGCTTCGGGCGAAATGCGGCTGACGTCGCCGAACCAGTAGCGGTCCAGCATGACGTCGCCGGCGACCAGGATGCGTACTTTGTCGAGTGCGGGCGCTTTGTGTTTGGTCATTTTAGTTAAACCGGTAAACCGATGTCTGACCCGCAGGGTCAGACGGGACGGCCATCCGGCCTTAATTCATCACGTTGAGTTCTTCGGTGCGGCGCGGCGGGTAGGAATCCCAACGGCTGCACCCCGGACAGTGCCAGTAGAACTGGCGGGCTTTGAAGCCGCAGTGGCTGCATTGGTAGCGGGCCAGCTTTTGCGTGTAGCCGTGCACCAGGTTCTTCACCATCGACAGCTCGGACAGCACGGAGGCCGGCGCGTCCATCATGCGCGCTTCCAGCAGCTTGTCGAGGCCCAGCAGGGTTGGCGTGCGGCGCAGCTCGTCGAGCACCACTTGCTTGGCGGCGTCCACGCCATCGAGTTCGATCACGGCCTTGAACACCACTTCCAGCAGGTCGATGGAGGATGCCTGTTCCAGATAGGACTTGAGCAGGCTGACGCCTTCCTGCGGGCGGCCGACCTTGCGGTAGCCGTCCATCAGGCGCGTTGCCACCAGGGCGGTATGCGGTACGGATTGCTGTTCGACGCGGCGCCAGGTCACCAGCGCGGCTTCGGTGTCGCCTTTGGCCAGCTGCGCGTCGCCGCACAGGATGGTGGCGCGCACGCTGGAACGGTCGGCTTGCAGGGCTTGTTCCAGCAGGGATTCGGCTTCTTCGGGCTTCATGTGGACCAGCGCGTCCTGCGCCAGTTCACAATAGAACTGCGAGATTTCTTTCTGGCGCGAGCCGGCGCCGGCTTCCTGCAGTGCGAGGGCGGCTTCGATGGCGCGCTTCCATTCCTTCTCGCGCTGGTAGATTTCCAGCAGCGCCTTGCGGCCTTGCACGGCGTAGGAGGTGTCGAGCAGGCGGGTATAGGTTTCTTCGGCGCGGTCCAGCAGGCCGGCTTTCAGGTAGTCCTGGCCCAGCTCATATTCGGCATGGGCGCGCTGTTCGGCCGGCAGGTCGGGACGCGACAGCAGGTTCTGGTGCACGCGGATGGCGCGCTCCGTTTCGCCGCGGCGGCGGAACAGGTTGCCCAGGGCGAAGTGCATGTCGGCCGTTTCGGGATCGAGCTTGACGATCTCGATGAAGGAGTCGATGGCCTTGTCCGGCTGGTCGTTCAGCAGGTGGTTCAGGCCGCGGAAGTAGCCGCGCGGCAGGGTGCGCGATTCGGATACCACGGCGCGGATATCGACGCGTGCGGCGATCCAGCCGAGGGCAAACATAGCTGGGATGCCCAGCAGCCACCAGAGTTCAAAATCCATGTTTTTTCTTAGTGCTGGGTGTTGATGCTATCAGGCAGCGGGCGCTCGTTCACTTGCATGGCCGCGGTCTGCAGGGATTGGATAGTGGATTTCTGCTTGTTCGATTCGCGGCGCTGGCGGAACAAGGT
>JBCNOX010000357.1:0-5840 GCA_039593645.1 Pseudoduganella sp. | reverse complement strand
GTGATTTCCTTGATCAGGCGCGTCCAGATTTTGCCGCGTTTCGCGTCCGTTGCAGCCTTTTTATGCTTAATATTGGCCCATTTGCTGTGTCCAGCCATGTTCAATCTTCCTTAGACGGTATGCAATCGAGGGCGACATTCTAGCATACCGGTATCTCCCGGAAATTGTCGCGCCGGCGCGACCAAAACTCGATCGGCAACCCCTGCCAGCGTGTTTAGTAGCTTTCCTCGGGATTAATTCATCTGCTTGTAAAGTTAATATCCTAAAACAATAATTTTTATCATCAAGGAGACCTATGGATCGTCGGCAATTTATTAAATTGGGCGGCTTCATCACTGTATCGGCTGCCACCAGCGGCCTGGCCGGCTGCGGCGGCAGCGATTACACCCCGCCGCCACCCGGCGTGCCGCCTGCGACCGGCGCCAACTGGAAATTCCCGCAAAGCGTAGCCTCCGGCGATCCGCGCGCGGAAAGCATCATGCTGTGGACCCGCGTGGTGCCGACCTCCCTGGACGACGTGGCGACGGTTACCGTCAAGAGCGGCGTGACGGTGCGCGTGCAGGTTACCGCGGCCGACAATACAGCTTCCCTGGGCAGCAACAAGGCGCTTGAAGGCACTGCCGTGGTCGATGCGCAAATCGAATTGAATGCCGATTTCGACAACACGATCCGCCACAAGGTGACCGGCCTGCAGCCGAACACCGTCTACTTCTATCAGTTCACGGCCGGCGACGTGCGTTCCAACGTCGCCCGCTTCAAGACCGCGCCGGCGGCCGACGCCAGCGTGTCGCAACTGCAGTTTGCTTACCTGACCTGCCAGGACTGGAGCATCAACCACTGGGGCGCACTGGATCATATCGCCAAAAATGAAAAACTGGACTTCATCGTCCACCTCGGCGATTACATTTACGAGACCGTGGGCGAGGCTTTCCAGGCCGGCGCCGTCGAATCCCGCCACGGCGCGCTGACCCTGCCGGACGGCACCTTCAAGAATGGCAGCTCGGGCCCGAAATACGCGACCACCCTGGCCGACTACCGCTACCTGTACAAGAAATACCGCACCGATACCCGCCTGCAGGCCGTGCACGAGCGCTTCGCCTTCATCGCGATCTGGGACGACCACGAATTCAGCGACGACTCCTGGGGCGACACCCAGACCTATTCGGAAGGCGAGAAGCACGATACCAACCGCCGCCGCAGCGCCAACCAGGCCTGGTTCGAGTTCATGCCGGCCGACGTGACGCTGGACAGCGCAGCCACCGGCTTCCAGAACATCAAGATCTACCGCGATTTCCAGTTCGGCAAGCTGATGCAACTGGTGATGACCGACGAACGCTTGTACCGCGCCGACCACGTAGTGCCGGAGCAGATGGCCAATCCGGCCACCGGCCAGCCGCTGGGCAGCATCGGAGCGCGCTACCTGGTGGCGCAGGACCTGTACAGCGCCGCGGAAGCGCAAAAGGTGGCCGCCGTTGGCGGCAGCGATCCGCTGGCGGCGATCAGCATGCTGGGCGCCACCCAGCGCGAATGGTGGAAGTCCACCATGAAGGCGTCCAGCGCAACCTGGAAGCTGTGGGGTAATGAAGTATCGCTGCTGCGCATGGGCCTGAGCGGCGTCGACGCCATTGCCACCCTGGTGGCGCTGCAGGCCGTGGCCAAGCTGGCTACCGATATCGGCACCACGGCAACCACCTCGACCGGCGGCAACGTGCCGGTGGCCAGCGCCATTGTCGGCGCCATGACTGCCGGAGCCTCGGTTTCCGTGGCGGCGGCCGCTGCCACCGCGATCGCCACTTCCGCAGCTGGGGGCGGCGATACCAGTGCGCGCCTGACCGCCGCGGTCGGCGCCGGGCTGACCTCGACCCAGGCCAGCGTGGCAGTGCTGGCGTTTGGCCAGGCAGAAAACGTCGCCAAGTCGGGCGGCGGCGCCGTGGCGCAGGCAACAGCAGCTGCGCAAGGCATCGCTATCGGCTACATCAAGCCGGACGTCCAGTTGAACAAAGCCGCCTCGGTATTCGTGGTCGCCTCGGGCCAGGCTGCCGCGCTGGCGCCTTACTTCCGCAAGTTCCTGATCAACTGCGACCAGTGGGACGGCTACAACGCCGAGCGCAAGGCCCTGATGTCGCACCTGAAGACCAACAACATCGGCAACGTGGTGGCGCTGACTGGCGACATCCACTCCTTCTTCGCCGGCACCGTCAACGACGATTACGACGCGGCGGGCGGCGGTACGCCGGTAATGGTGGACCTGGTGTCGGCCGGCGTCAGCTCCGACTCCTTCTTCACCTACCTGCGCGAAGCATCGGCCAGCCTGGGCAGCCTGGGTACGCTGGTCTCACTGCCGCTGTCCGTGCCGGTGCCAAACGTGGGCACGATCACGCTGAACGTCAACCTGCTGGACTACACCATGGGCAAGGTGTCGCCGACTGCCGATTCGCTGGCGACTTCGCTGATGATCCAGTTGCGCGGCGCGCTGGGCGCGAAAGGCGTGCCGGAAGCGCTTCTGGATGCGACCATGGACGCGGTGCTGTCGGCGATCAAGGCCGATTCCAACTTCGCCACCCTGGTCGGCCTGGCGCAGCAACTGTCCAGCCTTAACAGCAACCCGTGGCTGCGTCATGTCAACACCGACGCACAGGGCTACACCGTGGTGACGCTGACCCCTGGTTCGCTGGTAGCCCAGTTCAAGCAGGTAAACAAGCTGGTGGGCCTCAATGCACCGGCAACTGTGGTCGCCAAGGTCACGACCGCCACCGTGACCGCGGGCCAGGCTGCCGTAGTCGTCTCATAAACAGCGACAGAACCGGCACGCGGCCGCCGCAGACCAGTGTCTGACCCTGTGGGTCAGACACTGCATTGCCGGTTTACAGGGGCCCGCCAGCAAGCCTGGCGGCTTGCCGCTACAATGGTGGCATGCAGACAGTCACACCGGAACCGCAGGGAAAACGTGCCGCCTACCTGGGCGGATTGGCAATTGCCATCGGCGGCGCCGTTCTCTTCTCCACCAAGGCCATCGTAGCCAAGCTGCTCTACCGCTACAACCTCGACGCCGTCACGGTGATCGCCTTCCGCATGCTGTTCTCGCTGCCCGTCTTCGCCGCCATCGCGCTGTGGAAGATGCGCACCGACCCGCCTTTGAGCCGTGCCGACGCCTGGCGCCTGATTGGCCTCGGACTGGTCGGCTACTACCTGTCATCCTATCTCGACTTCCTCGGCCTGCAATTCATCACTGTCGGCCTGGAGCGCCTGATCCTGTTCCTGACGCCGAGCTTCGTCCTGCTGGGCTCCGCGCTATGGCTGAAAAAGCATATCGGCCGCGGCCAGTGGCTGTCCCTGCTCACCGCCTATGCCGGCATCGTTCTGGTGTTCTTCCATGACCTGCGTGATGGCGGCAGCAATGTGGCGCTAGGTTCGCTGCTGGTGCTGGGTTCCGCCCTGGCATATGCCCTGTACCTGCTGGGCTCCGGCGAGATGGTCAAGCGTCTTGGCTCGCTGCGCCTGGTGTCCTATGCCATGTGCGTGTCGAGCGCCGCCTGCATCGGCCAGTTCTTCCTGCTGCGGCCTGCTGCGCTGCTGGTGCAGCCGATGGAGGTGTATGGGTTGTCGCTGGTGAACGGCATCCTGTGCACCGTGATGCCCGTGTTTATGACCATGATCGCCGTGCAGCGCATTGGCGCCGGCCCCGCCTCGCTGGCGGGTATGATCGGTCCTGTTTCCACGCTGTTCTTTGGCGCCGTCATCCTGTCTGAACCCGTCACCAGCTGGCAACTGGCGGGAACGGCCCTGGTGCTGGCTGGTATCTACCTGCTGTCGAATGTGAAAGGTAAAGAGAAATGACGCCCCGCATTGCCCTGATTGCCCACGACAAGAAAAAAGACGACATGATCGCGCTGGCCCGCGAGTACGCTGCCTTCCTGCGTACCTGCAAACTGTGCGCGACCGGCACCACGGGCGGCCGCCTGATTGCTGAAGTGGGCCTGACGGTCGATCGCAAGCATTCCGGTCCGCTCGGCGGAGACCTGCAGATCGGCGCCATGCTGGTGGAAGGGCATATCGATGCCATCATCTTCCTGCGCGACCCGATGACGCCGCAGCCGCACGAACCCGATATCAATGCACTGGTGCGCGCCTGCGACGTGCACAACGTTGCTTGCGCTACCAATCTGGCAAGCGCCCACCTTGTACTGTCCCAATTGCAGGCTGATGCCGCAAAACCGCAGCCTGTCGCATGATTCTTGGCCGGCGCCGCGCGCGCTGGCAATGTAGCGCCCTCATTACAATATCGGGGAGAGCTTGCATGAATCACATCCTGAAGGCCGTTGCCGCCATTGTTGCATCCTCGGCCACACTCGTGGCCCATGGAGCCACGCCAACCGCGTCCACGCTGGCCGGCCACTGGGTCGGCACCTATGGGGTCGGTAACGACTTCAACTTCCTGCGGCCGTACTTCGGCGCCGATGGCAAAGCCACGGTCGACCTGCCCGCGTTCGAGAAAAAAGGCGTGCCGCTTGACGCGGTCGCGCAGCAGGACGGCCATGTACGCTTCGCCTTGCCGGGGCCGGACGGCGTGCTGCATTTCGACGGCAAGCTGCAAGGCGACCTGTTGGCCGGCAAAGTAAGCCTGAACGGAAAGGGCGGCAAGTTCGCCTTCCGCCGCACCCTGGCCGACGATCCGGCACGCCACCAGCCGCTGCTGGGCGCTTATGAATTCCCTGGCAAGCGCGTGGTCGTGCTGTCCGAGTGGGGCGACTTCCCGCAGATGTTTTACAGCGATATGAGCACGGGCCGCTACGCCTCGATGTTCGCCGAGAGCGCAAACGTGTATTTCGCCGGCGCCGGCAACCTGAACCCCGCCGTGCGTGAAACCACGATGCGCTTTGAAGGGAACAAGATGGTCTGGCAGCAGGCCGGAAAGAAGGAAACCGGCCGCCGCCTGCAGTTCCGCTCCGAAGAAGTTAACTTCCGTAACGGCGACGTCACCTTGTCCGGCACCCTGGTGCTGCCGGAAGGGAAAGGGCCGTTTCCAGCGGTTGTCCTGACCCAGATGTCCAGCCCCGCGCCGCGTGGCGCCTATGCGCTGCAGGCTTACTACTTCGCCGCGCACGGCATGGCCGCCCTGATGTACGACAAGCGCGGCGTCGGCAAGTCCACTGGTGAATTCAACAAAGCCACCATGGAGCAGTTGGCCGACGATGCCGTCGCAGGCATCGACCTGCTAGGCAAGCGCAGCGACATCAAGGCCGACGCCATCGGCACCTGGGGCCATAGCCAGGGCGGCTGGCTGGCGCCGCTGGCGGCGGTGCGTTCGCAGAAAGTCGCTTTCGTGATTGCGCAAGCAGCATCGGCGGTGCCGCCGGCCGAGCAGGAGGTGTACCGGATCGAGCAGACGCTGCGTGCCCAAGGCTTCAGCGAGGAAGAGGTAAAGGCTGGCGCTGCTTATCAGGAAAAGCTGATGCGCTGGGTGACCAGCCGTGGCGCCAATCGCGCCGAATTGCTGGCCGCGGCACGCGCCGGCGAGAGCGCGCGCTGGGCCAGCCAGGTCGAGATCGTGCCGGATACGCTGAAGGAAAAGCCGAGCGAAACCAGCACCGCTTTCTACAGCTATGATCCGCTGCCCGACCTGAAGAAGCTGAAGGCGCCCGTGGTCTATATCCTGGGGGAGAAAGACGCGTTCGTGCCGGTTCACAAGAGCGCCCAACTGTTCCAGCAAACGCTGGATGCGAGCGGCCATAAGGATCACCAGGTATGGATGCTGCCCCGTGCAGCGCACGGCCTGTGGGAAACCGATGTCGATGGCGGCAGCGCCTACATCAATTCCACCCATTGGGCGCGCGAACATT
>JBCNOX010000356.1:0-5843 GCA_039593645.1 Pseudoduganella sp. | reverse complement strand
GATCGGCGGCGTGCTCGGCCACCAGGTTGGTGGCGGTTCCGGCCGTGATATCGCCACCGTCGGCGGAGCAATTGCCGGCGCAGCTGTCGGTTCCAATATCGGCCGCAACACGGGTAACCAGTACGCCCAGAATGTCCAGCGTTGCGAGCAGATTCCGAGCCGTACGCCGCAATACTGGGACGTGACCTATGAGTTCCGGGGTATTGAGCACCGCGCCCAGCTCTCGTCGGAACCTGGCCGCACCATCACGGTCAATCGGGATGGCGTGCCACGCATGTGATGGGATCAGCCCTGCTCGGCCAAGACTGCGTGGAATAGCCGGTTCAGGTCCGCGTTGACATCGGTGCTTTGGAAACGGACCACATCCGGACGCTCAAGCCGCTCGAGCTCCGCCTCGATGAAGCGGTTCAGGCATGGGACTGGCTCGGACAGTCCCATTTCCGGCGCGGCTTTCTTTTTCTCCAGCAGTGCAGCGATGGCGTCCAGCAGTTCGGTCTCGCCCTCGAGCAAGTGCAGCAGCTTGTCGAACTCGATCGGCGCCGGCGTGCCATAACGTTCCAGCCAACGCACGGCCAGCAATGGGCGCAGCACATAGAAATACTTCTTCAGCGGCACCATGTCAGCGCGCAGATAGCCGCGATAGTTGGTCTTTGCCATGCTGCGGTAGTGATACGTCCCGTTCTCGCAGGAATACACTTTCGGTAGCAGCGCCCGCGCGCCGTCCGCGAAGCCGCCGTGGGAACGGTACAGGATTGGCGACTGGATCCATTCGACGAACGCGGGATTCGAGCGGCGGAACAGGCGCAACGCCTTGCGGATATCCCAGCCATTGATGTCGATCTCATCGACGATCTTGTACTCGATGACGTCGCGCTTCTCTTCCAGGTCGACCGCGACATACCAGTCGCGCGGGTGGGCGTAAATGAAGCGCACGTCGTAATCGCTGTTCGGCGAGGCAAAGCCCCAGGCCCGGCTGCCCGACTCCACCGCCAGCAGGACACGCACATCATGTTCGGCTTCCGCAGCCGCGAGCCGGCGCATGATTTCTGACCGGACGTCGTCTGGAATCAATTTTTTCTCCTCAAAGGTTAGAGCCCGTACATAGCGGCCCGGTGCGCTGGTTTAGCCTATCCGACCAGCGGAGAGAACATGGAAAAGCGTACCAAATGGTTGTTGGCCGGCGCCGGCCTCGCGGCTGCCTATGCCCTGGTGCAGTTCAAGTCGGCGCAAGCGGAACGGGAACTGCCGCCCAGCGGCCGCTTCGTCGAAGTTGACGGCGTGCGGCTGCATTATATCGACCGCGGCAGCGGGCCGGTGGTGGTGCTCTTGCATGGCAACGCCGGATTGGCGCAGGACTTCGAGCTGGCAGGCCTGATCGACAGGCTGGCGGCCAGCTATCGCGTGATCGCGTTCGATCGCCCCGGATTTGGCTACAGCACGCGTCCGCGCGGCCGCTTCTGGACCGTCGATCACCAGGCGCAGTTGCTGCTCCACGCCTTGCACAAGCTTGAAGTGGCGCAGGGCCTGGTATTCGCCCATTCCTGGGGCACGCTGGTAGCGATGGCCATGGCTGCGCTGGATCCCGGTGTCATACGGGGCCTGGTGCTGGCATCGGGCTACTATTATCCGAGCTTCCGGCTGGACGCGGCCTTGCAAACAGGACCGGCGATTCCATTGCTGGGCGATGCCATGCGTTTCACCGTATCACCGCTGCTATCGTGGTTGTTATGGCCATTGCAGGTATGGCGGCTGTTCAGCCCCACGCCGGTCCCGGAGCGCTTCCGCCGGCTGCCGAAATGGCTGGCGCTCCGGCCCCTGCAGCTACGCGCCTCCGCGGCCGAAGCGGCGATGATGGTGCCTGCCGTGGCGCTGATGAAGAACGGTTATGCGGGCCTGGTGCTGCCGGTTGTGCTGTTGGCCGGCAAGGATGACAGGATGGCGGATGCAGACTACCACTCCGGCCGGCTGTATCGCGAGCTGCTGCAGTCGGAGTTGCAGATCCTGGACGGCGGCCATATGCTGCATTACTACGCCCACGCCGAAATTGCGGCCGCCCTGGACAAGGTGGCAGCGCACCGTCCGGGCCTGGATTTTCCGCGCCCTCCGCGCGGCGATATGTGCCAGTTCTAATCGCGGTATGATTGCGCCATGAAAGAATCGATTCGCAATAGGCTCGAAGCCATGCGTGCGGCCATGCGCCGCCACGAGGTGGATGCCTGCATGGTGCCATCCGCCGACCCGCACTTGTCCGAATACCTGCCGCCGCGCTGGCAGGGGCGTGAGTGGCTGTCCGGGTTCACCGGCTCTGTCGGCACCTTGATCATCACACAGGATTTCGCGGGCGTCTGGACTGACGGCCGTTATTGGACGCAGGCGGAAACGGAGCTGGCCGATACCGGCGTCAAGCTGATGAAAATTTCGTCAGGCGCCAGCGTGCAGTACGTTGATTGGCTTGCTGAAACCCTGAAGCCCGGCCAGGTGCTGGCGGTGGATGGTGCGGTACTGGGCCTGTCGATCGCCCGCCTGCTGCAGGCGCGCGGCATTGCCATGCGCACTGACCTCGACCTGCTGGACGAGGTGTGGACCGACCGCCCAGCGTTGCCGGATGCTCCAGTCTACGAACATCAGCGCCCTTATGCCGACAAGTCCCGTGCGGCCAAGCTGGCGGCGCTGCGGGCCGACATGGCACGCCACGGCGCCAGCCACCATATCATCTCGACGCTGGACGATATCGCCTACCTGTTCAACCTGCGCGGTTCGGACGTCAATTACAACCCGATCTTCCTGTCGCACGCCCTGGTCGACCAGGACCGCGCCATGCTGTTCGTCGGCGCCTGCAAGATCGAACCGGACCTGGCCGGGCTGCTGGCGGCCGACAACGTCTTTGTCGAGCCGTACGGCGAAGCGGCGCAGGCACTGGCCACCATCCCTGCCGGCAGCACGCTGCTGCTGGACCCGCGCCGCATCACTTTCGGTACGCGCCAGTCGGTGCCGGACAGCGTGAAGGTGATCGAAGCAGTCAACCCGACCACATTTGCCAAATCGCGCAAGACCGCGCACGAAGCCGATCATGTGCGTGCGACGATGGAGCAGGATGGCGCCGCCTTATGCGAGTTTTTCAGCTGGCTTGAGCAAACCCTGGCCGATCCGAAGCGCGAGCCACTGACCGAGTACGCCATCGGCCAGCATCTGCTGGAGGCGCGCCGCCGCCGTCCGGGCTTCGTCAGCCCGAGCTTTGGCACCATTGCAGGCTTCAACGCCAATGGCGCGATCATGCACTACCGTGCGCCGGCCGAAGGCAGTGCCGTGGTTGAAGGCAATGGCATGCTGCTGCTCGATTCCGGCGGCCAGTACACCGGCGGCACCACCGACATTACGCGCGTAGTCCCGGTTGGCGCGATCACCCAGGAGCACAAGCGCGACTTCACCCTGGTGCTGAAAGGGATGATGGCCTTGTCGGTCGCCCAGTTCCCGCGCGGCGTGAAGTCGCCGATGCTCGATGCGATTGCCCGTGCGCCGCTGTGGGCAGCAGGCATCGACTTTGGCCACGGCACCGGCCATGGCGTCGGCTTTTTCCTGAACGTGCATGAGGGGCCGCAGTCGATTTCGCCGTCGACGCCGCCGGATGCCCATACCGCGATGGAGCCGGGCATGATCACCTCCAACGAGCCTGGCATCTATCGTCCCGGCAAATGGGGCATCCGGATCGAAAACCTGGTGCTCAACGTGCCGGCGGCGGAATCCGAATTCGGCGAATTCCTGCGCTTTGAAACCCTGACCCTGTGCCCGATCGATACGCGCTGCATCGACAGATCCCTGCTGCGGGAAGACGAGGTGCGCTGGCTGAACGATTACCACGCCACGGTACGGCAGCGGCTGTCCCCGCATGTCAGCGGCACCGCGCTGCGCTGGCTGGAAGAAAGGACGGAGGCGATATGAGCCGCTCCACCAAAGCATCCAATGCCCTGGCGCGCCTGAAAGAGCGCTCCGGCAACCAGGCCTATTCGATGACCATGACCGGCAGCGGCCATTTCTTCCTGACCGAAGGACCGGGCCAGCCGCCGCTTTGCCCGCCGATGGAGTTGGACGATTTCGTGGCCTTCGTCAACGCACAAGGCCCGCAAAAGGTAAAACGCGTCAGCAAACTCGATGTAGCATTCGAAAAGCAGCTCGCAGCCAAGAAAACACCAAAACCATAAAGTGAGGCAGCTATGCCCAGCATAGATTTCCTGCGTGCCTACTGGTCGTCCGGAGAACTGGCGACCAACCTCGTGATCCTGATGAACATCGGTGGTGCGCTCCTGCTTGGCCTGCTGGTCGGCTATGAGCGCTCCTATCACGGGCGAGCGGCGGGGATGCGCACCTATGGGCTGGTTTGCATGGCGTCGGCGGCGTTGACCGTGGTGTGCGGCTACCCGTCGCTGTGGTTCGGCGGCCATATGTCCGACCTGGTTGGCACCGATCCAACCCGTGTCGTGCAGGGCATTGTTACCGGCATCGGCTTCCTGGGTGCGGGCGTCATCATGCGCGAGGGCTTCAATATTTCCGGCCTGACGACGGCAGCTTCGATCTGGGCTTCGTCGGTGATCGGCGTGGCGGTGGGGCTGGGCTTCTATCTCGGCGCCATGGGGCTGGCTTTCCTGTGCGCGATGTCGATGATCTTCCTGTCCAAGGTGGAGGCGTGGCTGCCGTCGCGCCATGCCATTGCCATCACCATGCGCTTCAAGCCGGGCTTCGAGCCGAAGGAAGACCAGCTGCGCGCCATGGCGCTGGAACGCGGCTACCAGATCGCCGGCGGTTCGCTTACCATTGGCATGGACCAGGGCAAGCTGGAATGGCGCTTCGTCGCGCTGGCATTGAGCAAGCGCAGCGGTTCGCCGCTGTCGCGCATTGCGGAAGAGATGACCCATTACGAAGGCATCGACAGCTTCCAGGTCACCCACGCACGCAATTAGGAGGCAGGTTTGGTCATCCATTCACAAGACGTTCTCGACTTCTGGTTCCTGCCAATCGGCGCCAAGGGCCACAATATGCAGCGCCCCGAGTGGTGGCGCAAGGATGATGCATTCGACCGCGCGATCTTCCAGCGCTTCGGCGACGTGATCGAAGAGGGGCTGCTGGGCGGGCTGCGACAGTGGGACGATGAAGGCACGCAGGGCACGCTGGCACGCATCATCGTGCTGGACCAGTTCACGCGCAATGTCTACCGCGGCACGCCGAAGGCGTTCGCCGGCGACGAGCTGGCGCTGGAAGCGGCCAAGGCGCTCGATGATTCGGGCGCCAACCAGACCCTGCCCCCGGCACAGCGTGCGTTTTCCTACATGCCGCTTGAACATTCGGAGAACTTGTCGATGCAGATGCGCTGCGTGGACTTGTTCGAGATGCTGGCGGCGGATGCACCGGGCTATGCAGGCATGCTGGACTACGCGAAAAAGCATTACGAAGTGATTCGCCGCTTCGGGCGCTTCCCGCACCGGAATGCGATCCTCGGCCGCGAATCGACGCCGGAAGAAATCGAATTCCTCAAGCAACCAGGGTCCAGTTTCTGATGCGTGGATTGACTGTAATTGGTGGCGGCCATGTTGGCCGCGTGCTGGGCCGGCTGTTTGCCGCGACGGGCGCATTTGCGGTGCAGGACGTGCTGGCACGTTCGGCCGACAGCGCGGTGCGGGCGGCGGCCTTCATCGGCAGCGGCGTTGCCGCGGCTTCGTATGCAGCATTGCGTCCGGCCGACGTGTACATGCTGAGTGTAACCGACGACCAGATCGTGCCGGCTTGCGAAGCGCTGGCGGCTGCCGTGCCGCTGCAGGGCGCGGTGGTGTTCCACTGCAGCGGGGCGCTGG
>JBCNOX010000355.1:0-5866 GCA_039593645.1 Pseudoduganella sp. | reverse complement strand
AGCTTATGCACAACATGGCCAGCACGGCGGCAATGGCAGCACTGCCGTCCAATATCGTCCTGACGTGACCTATACCCTGCGCACCGATATCGCAGACGGTAAACTGGTCTTCATCAGCGACGCCGGCGATTCCAAAGGCAAGGCTAATCCTACGCTGCGCGTACCACTCGGCGCCGTGGTGCAGATCAACCTGGTCAATGGCGACGGCGCAACCCACGATATCTCCGTGCCGGACTTCAAGGCCAAATCGAACCAGCTGAAGGACAAGGGTGCATCGACAGCCATCGTGTTCAAGGCGGACAAGAAAGGCGAATTCACCTACATCTGTACCCTGCCGGGCCACGTGGCAGCGGGCATGATCGGCAAGATCATCGTGGGCGAAGGTGAAGCGAAAGCCGCGCCGCAAGGCGTCGACATTTCGCGCAATCCGATGGAAGTCGGCACTCCGGTCGGCAAACGCGGTCCGCAAACAGTGAACGTCAAGCTGGACACCACCGAAGTCCTCGGCCAACTGATGGACGGCACCACCTACAAGTACTGGACCTTCAACAACAAGGTTCCAGGCCCGTTCATCCGCGTCCGTGTGGGCGATACCGTGAACGTAGACATGTCCAACGCCAAGGACAGCCACATGATCCACTCGGTCGACTTCCACGCTGTGACCGGCCCAGGTGGCGGTGCTGCGGTAACCCAGGCAGCGCCAGGCAGCACCAAGAGCTTCACTTTCAAGGCCATCAACCCCGGCCTGTACGTGTACCACTGCGCTACCCCGATGGTGGCACAGCACATCTCCAACGGCATGTACGGCATGATCCTGGTCGAACCCGAAGGCGGCCTGCCGAAAGTCGACCGCGAGTTTTACGTGATGCAGGGCGAGCTGTACACCGCGCAGAAGCACGGCACGCCAGGCGAAGCGGAATTCTCGCTGGACAAGCTGCTGGCCGAACAGCCTGAACACCTGATGTTCAACGGTACCCATGACGCGCTGACCAAGACCCACCGCATGGAAGCCAAGGTCGGCGAAACAGTCCGCATCTTCTTCGGTGTTGGCGGTCCTAACGCAACCTCCAGCTTCCACGTGATCGGTGAAGTATTCGACCGCGTGTACAACCTGGGCGACTTGACCTCGCCACCTCTGCAAAACGTGCAGACCACTACCGTGGCGCCTGGCGGTGCAACCATGGTCGAGTTCAAGACCGAAGTGCCAGGTCGCTTCATCCTGGTCGACCACGCACTGTCGCGGATGGAGAAAGGCCTGGTCGGCTTCCTCTACGTGACCGGCAAGGAAAACCCGGAAATCTTCCGGACCACCAGCAAGCCTGACGGCGATTCGGGCCACTGATCTTCAGGATCAGCACCGACATTACCTTAACCAGGACAGGACCCGCCCAGCGGGTCCTTTTGCCATTTCAGGAGAACCAAATGCCAAGCCCAAAAATCGACCCCCGCGAGTTCCTCAAGCGGCTGCCCCTGTTCGCAGACCTGTCAGCGGAGGAGCTGTCGCTGGTGGCTGCCGGCACCACCGAACACCACATCCCGCGCGGCAGCGCAGTCTTCCAGCGCGGCGATCCATGCGTCGGCTTCCACATGGTCATCTTCGGCCAGGTCAAACTCAGCTTCCTGTCTTCCCAGGGAAACGAGAAAATCGTCGAGATCATCGGCCCTGGCCACAGCTTCGGCGAAGCGCTGATGTTCATGGAAAAACCCTACATCGTTACCGCCCACGCAGTCAGCGACTGCATGCTGCTGCACATTTCCAAGCACACCGTGTTCGCCGAACTGGCGCGCAACCCGCAATTCGCACGCCGCATGCTGGCCGGCATGAGCCGCCGCCTGCACGGCCTGATTTCGGACGTGGAAGCCTATTCGCTGCGCTCAGGCAGCCAGCGCATTATCGGCTATCTGTTGAAGGATGATGACGCGAAGGATGGTTCTGAGATCACGCTTGCGGTCAGCAAGAAGCTGCTGGCCTCGCGCCTGAACCTGACGCCGGAATACTTCTCGCGCGTGCTGCACGAGCTGGCCGACCAGGGCATGATTGCAGTGAACGGCCGCCAGATCAGGATTCTTGATTCTGCTCGTTTGCGAGCTTACGAAGGCTGATCGCCGCCAGCGCCAGGTCGAAACCCAGGCGCATGCAGGCTACTGCCAGTACCGCACCCGCCAGCCGGGCAAGCCAGCCGGGTGCGACGGCGGCGGCAAGCAGCAACACCACGCTGGCGGCGTGCCAGGCGAACTGCACGCGTGGTTCGCTGTCCGGCATTAACTGGCGCACGCCCGGCACATTGCAACCGGCGTGCTGCCCGTGGTACCACAACAGGAACGGAACGATCTTATACAGCATGCCGTTTACCGCCGACAAGGCGAAGCCTCCGATAAACAACACACCGAGGATCAACTCTTTGTCCACGCCACGCGGGCCCAGGAACACGGCCACGCAGGCCAGCAGCGAGCCGAGCGAGAGCCACCAATACCAGGTCGATACGTCGGCCGCGCGCTTGCGGCGGAACAGCAGCACCAGCGTGTAGACAGCGAACAACGCCAGGCAAACGCTGACCAGTCCAGCACCGATCCATTGCCACGGCTGGTTAAGCAGATAGCCGACGGTCCACAGCGCCAGACCACCGAGACACAGCGGCGGCAGCGTGAAGGCGAGCTGGCGCGGGAACAGCTGAGTGGACTGGAACATCGGCACCACCTGGAATACCACTGACACCACCAGCACGCCAACCCAGCCCACCAGAGCCCAGGCGGCATGCACATTGGTCCACTCCATCACGCGCAGGCGCACGGCGCCAACCAGGAAAGCCGCCAGCGCCACACCGATCGCTACGGCGCATGCCAGTGCGATCACGGCCTGGCGCATGCCGGCAACGACCGGCAGAGCGTTCGGCGCGGATCGCTGCACCAGCGCCCGCCCCAGCACGGCCACCAGCATGATGAAGGCGCCGGCCAGCAGGATGCCCGCCGCACGCAGGCACCAGGGAAGGCCATGCAGGAAGCCAGCCGCCAGCAGCAGCGCACCGGCAGCCAGCGCGCCCCAGATCGCAGGACCGAGCCGGCGCGCCCAATGCAGCTCGACACCGGCAATCACCGGCACCATCTGCAGCAGGGAGCCCGCCATCGCCATGCCAAGGAAGCCCAGCGTCAAAAGGTGCGTAACGGCCAGGGTGGCCGGCGCCCAGCGCGTGCTCATTGCTTCGGGCCCCTGCCACACCAGCAGCAGGCCGGCCAGGGCCCCGTACCACGGCGCCGCCAGCAGGAATCGCAGCGGCAGCGCCAGCACGGGCGTATGCTCGAAAGCCAGCTTGCGTTGCATCAGTCAGCTTGGGAAATCACGATTTCGTAGATAAAGTCGTCGCGCATCGAAGTCCGGTAACGGTAGCCATTCTTTTCGAGGATGCGATACAGGGGAACCGGCTCGCGATCGATGACCATGCGGATATGCTGGCCAGGTTGCAGCAGGTCGAGCGCTTCCAGTACTCGCTCCATCGGTTCCGGCGGCACCATGCCGCACAGCTCCAGCAAAATTTCAGGTGCACTCATGATGGTTCCTTCAGATGAGGTCCGCCAACGTCTGGCGGTCGAGATGACCGAGGTAAGCCTCGGTCGCCCTGTGCAATCCCTGCTGCAGGCGGCAGGCGCCGGCCATCTGGCAGGTATTGCGCGTGGCATTGAAACATTCAACGATCGTAAAGTCAGCTTCGGCCAGGCGCACCACGGCGCCCACCGAAATCGCAGCCGGCGGCTGCGCCAGGCGCAGGCCGCCGGCCCGTCCGCGCCAGGTCGCCACCAGCCCGGCCTGGCCGAGCCGGTGAGCCACCTTGCGCAAGTGATGTTCGGAGATGCCGTGTGCCCTGGCGATCTCCTGCACGGTCACCAACCTGCCCTGCTGCCGGCCCAGGTACATCAGCAGGCGCAAGGCATAATCGGTATGGCCCGTGAGGCGCATGTGCTTAGTTCTCCAGCGCCACGCCTTGTGCCACGGTCTCTTCCTGCTTACGCTTGCCGATCAGGCGCAGCGCGAACAGGCCGAGCAGCAGGCAGCCAATCGCGAACACGATATCGCCTGGAACACGCAGCCAGACCGCAGTTTCCATGAAGGCGGAGTGCACCACCTCTGGCGAACGGGCGTACCACATGCCCTTGGTGATCGATGCCACGGCCTGGTAGATGCCGGCCGGGACCAGGGACATGAACACCATCATCGCAAGGCCGATATTCATGGTCCAGAACATACCGGCCAGCAGCTTGTCCGACCATGCCAGGCGATCCACCAGGCCGCGCAGGCAGAACAGCATCAGGCCGATACCGAGCATGCCGTACACGCCAAACAGGGCAGCGTGGCCGTGCGCAGCGGTCATGTTCAGGCCCTGCATGTAGTACAGCGCGATCGGGGTGTTGATCGAGAAGCCCAGCAGGCCGGCGCCCACGGTATTCCAGAAGCCGACGGCGATGAAGCACAGGATGGCCCACTTGTAAGCGCCGAGCCATGGAGCGGCCTTGGAGCGCTTGTAATTGCGGTAGGCTTCGATGCCGATCAGCGACAGCGGAACCACTTCCAGCGCCGAGAACATGGCGCCGATGGCGATCACCGAAGTCGGGGTGCCGGTGAAGTACAGGTGGTGCAAGGTGCCCAGGATGCCGCCGAACAGGAACACGATGGTTTCCAGGATGATGGCGCTATTGGCCGAAGCTGCGCGGATCAGGCCCAGGCGGGTGAACAGCAGCGCGATGACAGCGGTCGCGAACACTTCGAAGAAGCCTTCCACCCACAGGTGGACCAGCCACCAGCGCCAGTACTCGACCATCGAGTAATGGGTCGACTTGCCCCAGGTCAGGGAAGTCGCGTAGAAGCCGCCGATGCACAGGGCCGCCAGGAACACCATGGCAATAATGCCGCGGCTTTCCGATGGTTTCTTCAGCGCCGGCCACAGGCCACGGCCCAGCAGGAAAGCCCAGAACAGCAGGCCGACGAACAGCAGGATCTGCCAGATGCGGCCCATGGAAGTGAATTCCAGGCCCTGGTTGCCCAGCCAGAAGGCGAAGTCGGTGCCCTTGTGTTGCAGTACGCCCAGCCAGCCGGTGGCGGTCGAACCGACAACGATGAACAGCAGCGCGTAGAACAGCACGTCGGTGCCAAGTTTCTGGAACTTGGGCTCCACGCCCGAGATCGCAGGAGCGATATACAGGCCGGTAGCCAGCCATGCGGTTGCAATCCACAGCACCGCAAACTGGGTGTGAATGGTGCGGCTGACGGTGAACGGCAGGATGTCAGCCAGCGGGTAGCCGAAGAAGCTGGTGCCTTCCACCGCATAGTGCGCGGTGATCACGCCCATGCCGACTTGGGCCAGGATCAGGCCGACGACGACCAGGAAGTACTTCTTGGTAGCCTTCATGGAAGGCGTGGCCTTCAGGCTGAACAGCGGGTCATTCTTAGGCGGCACAGGATCTTCTTCTTCCTTGTGCATGCCATGGTAGAACAGCATGCCGGCAATAGCGCCAATCATCAGGATGACCGAGGCAATCGACCAGATGCCGGCACCGGCGCTGGGGGTATTGTCGACCAGCGGTTCGTGCGGCCAGTTGCTGGTGTAGCTCAGGCCAGTTTCGCCTGGGCGGTCGGCAGCGGCAGCCCACGAAGACCAGAAGAAGAAGCCGGTCAGCGCCGCGCGATCGGCTGCTTCCGGCAGCGCGTTCGGGGTCATGGCGTATTGTTCGCGCAGCTTGGCGTATTGCGCCTCGTCGCCGAACAGGCCGGTGTAGTGGGCAGCGACGGAACGCACCGCTTCGGCGCGGATGGCGGAGAGCTTCACCTCATTGGTGTCCGCGTTGTAGGTGTTGGTGCGCAGCTCGGTCTTTACCA
>JBCNOX010000354.1:0-5866 GCA_039593645.1 Pseudoduganella sp. | reverse complement strand
GGGCGGATCTGCCGGGGATGCTGGATTGGTATGAGAAGGCGTGGCGGTCGGCTGTTGGATCGGCGACGCGGATTCAGTGGGGGGTTACTTATCTGTCGGCGCTGATTGATACTACGCCGGGGGATGGTGCACGGATCGAGGCGGCGGCGGCGGGACTGGCGCAGGATTTTGCCAATGCGCCGGATGGGTTCAGGCAGCGCAATTTGACGCAGGCGCAGAAGTTGTTGCCGAAGTTGCCGGCGGGGCTGGCGTTGGGTGACGTACTGCGCGCGGGCATCCAAAACCG
The DNA here is from genome assembly GCA_039593645.1 of Pseudoduganella sp. Taxonomy (GTDB): domain Bacteria; phylum Pseudomonadota; class Gammaproteobacteria; order Burkholderiales; family Burkholderiaceae_D; genus Rugamonas. The sequence goes on along the minus strand of JBCNOX010000354.1, from coordinate 5,580 downwards.
GTAAACCAGTGTCAGACCCGCAGGGTCTGACACCCTATACGCGGCGGCTGCAGGCGAGGTGTCTGACCCTGCGGGTCAGACACCGGTTTACCGGTTTCCTCAGCCCAGCCGCAACACCTCCGCCAGCCAATCCACAAACACCCTCACCCTCGGCGACAAATGCCGATTGTGCGAATAAACAATCGACACCGGCATCGCCGGCGGCCGCCACTCCGGCAGCACCTCGACCAATTCCCCCCGCTCCAGCAAGGCCTCAATCCCCGGCCGCGGAATCTGCGCCAGCCCGATCCCCGCCAGGCAAGCCCCCAGGTAAGCTTCCGAACTCCCCACCGAAACTTTGCTGCGCACCGACAGCGTCCTCACCTCCCCATCGACCACATACTCCCAGGGCAGGTCGCGCCCCGTCTGACTTGAGAAATAGTTGACCGCCCAGTGCTCGCGCAACTCCTCCAGGGTACGAGGCGTCCCATGCGCCGCCAGGTAAGCCGGCGACGCCACATTTACCTGCGCCATCGATCCCAGCGGCTTGGCCACCAGGGTCGAATCGCGCAGCACCCCCGCCCGCACCGCGCAATCGATGCCTTCCCCCACCAGGTCCACCATGCGGTCATTGGCCCCGACGCGGATTTTGATCTCCGGGTAGCGTGCGAAGAAATCGGGCAGCGCAGGAATCACGCTCAGGCGCGCAATCCGCTCGGGCAGGTCGACCCGGATCGTCCCGGAAGGCTTGCGCCCGTCGGACAGGAACAAGGCATTGATGTCCTCCAGCTCATTGAGCAGGGCGCGGCAGCGCTCCACATAAAGCTGCCCCTCGACGGTAAGGCTGACCTTGCGCGTGGTGCGCTGGAGCAGCCGCACGCCAAGCTGCTGCTCGATCGACTGCACGGCATTGGTCACAGTCGGGCGCGGAAGGTCGAGCTGTTCGGCGGCCTGGGTGAAGCTTTTGCTGTCGGCTACCGCCATGAAGACCTGCATGGCTTTAAGCTGGTCCATTGTTATATATTGCCGAATAAAGATGTATCAAACACTGCATTTATTGTTCGATTCGATAATAGCACAATGGTCTCCATCGAAACCCCACCTGGAGATCACACATGGAAACCCGCAAACTTGGCAGCACCGGCCCACAAACCTCGCAACTTGGCCTGGGCCTGATGGGCATGTCCGACCTGTACGGCCCGGCCGACCGCGCCGAAAGCCTGGCCACCATCCACGCCGCGCTGGAGGCTGGCGTCACCCTGCTCGACACCGGTGACTTCTACGGCATGGGCCACAATGAAATGCTGCTGGGCGAAGCGCTGCAGGGCCGCAACCGCGACCAGGTGCAGATCAGCGTGAAATTCGGCGCCCTGCGCGACCCGGACGGCGGCTTTATCGGCTACGACGCGCGTCCGCAGGCGGTGGCCAACTTCCTCGCCTATTCGCTGCGCCGCCTGGGCACCGACTACATCGACATCTACCGCCCATCGCGCCTCGACCCGGCGACGCCGATCGAGGACACCGTCGGCGCCATCGCCGAGCAGGTGCGCAAGGGCCATGTGCACCACATCGGCCTGTCCGAAGTGAACGGCGATACACTGCGCCGCGCTTACGCCGTGCACCCGATCACCGACGTGCAGATCGAATATTCGATGATTTCGCGCGGCATCGAAAACGGCCTGCTGCAAACGGCGCGCGAACTGGGCGTCGGCATCACCGCCTATGGCGTGCTGTCGCGCGGCTTGATCAGCGGCCACTGGAGCGCGCAGCGCGAAGGCGAAAAGGATTACCGCGGCCTGCACAGCCCGCGCTTCCAGGGCGAGAACCTGAAACACAACCTGGAACTGGTGGAGCGCATGCGGGCCGTGGCGCAGGCCAGGGGCATCAGCGTGGCGCAGCTCGCGATTGCCTGGGTGATGGCGCAGGGCACGGACATCGTGCCCCTGGTCGGCGCCCGCACCCGCACCCGCCTGCAGGAAGCGCTGGGCGCGCTCGACGCAGTGCTGCTGCAATCCGACCTCGAAGCGCTGGAACTGATCGTGCCGCAAGGCGCCGCCGCCGGTGGCCGCTACAACGACTACCAGCTGTCGCACCTGGACAGCGAGAAAGCGGCTTAAGCGAAGACGTCGCCGAGGAAGTCGATAAAGGCCTGGACCTTTGCCGCGCGCTGGTGCCTTTGCTGGTACAGGGCCACCAGCGCAGGCCCCGGCGCCTGGAAATCGACCAGCAGCGGCAGCAGGGCGCCGCTGCGCAATTCATTCGCTACTGACAGCGAGATGAACTGGCCGATGCCGGCACCAGCCTTGCAGGCCTCGACCAGCGAATCCACGTGGTCGAACGAGACCCGCGACGGTGGCGTGGCCGTCGCCCCCTCGGCGAACTGCCATTCGCGCAGGCGTCCCGCGCGGGGCAGTATGAAATGCAGGCAATCGAACGTCGACAGTTCATCCGGCGTAGCAGGCGCGCCGTGGCGTTCGATAAACGCCGGAGACGCGCAGCAAACTAAGTGGGTCTGCAGCAATGGCCGTGCTACAAGGCGCGCATCGCCGATATCTCCCAGCCGCAACAGCACGTCGTATCCCTCTTCCACCATATCGACCATGCGGTCGCTGGCGCTGGCCTGCAGCGCAATGCCAGGATATTGCGCCAGGAAGCGCGGCAACGCCGGCGCTACATAGAGCCGCGACACCAGCCCAGGCATGTTGACGCGCAGGGTGCCGCGCGGCTGCTGCGCCGCGCCCTGCAGGCTGTCTTCGAGATCCTCCATGCCGGACAGCAGGCGCCGGGCATGCTCATGGCACTCGCGGCCTTCGCCGGTAAGCGACATGCTGCGCGTAGTGCGGTTCAGCAGCTTGACCTGGAAATGGGCCTCAAGCGCATTGACTTGCGCCGTGACCGAGGATGTGGAAATGCCAAGCTTTTCCGCCGCGCGCGAAAAGCCGCCGGTTTCCACGACTGCGCAGAAGACGCGCAGGGCATCGAGTTTGTCCATGGAAGCATTATCCACAATTCGTGGATTCTGTTTGCAGGCCACCCCTGTTTTTCCCGCGCCCCGCGTTCCCTACACTGGCTGTCATCGAAACCCACAGGAGTCCTTGAAATGAAAGCCATGATCATCGAAGCAGCCGGCCAGCAACTGCACCTCGCCGATATTGCCAAGCCCGCGCCGGCAGCAGGGCAGGTGCTGGTACGCATCCACGCCAGCGGCGTCAACCCGCTCGACCTCAAGATCGCTGCCGGCAAGGCGGCCCATGCGCGCATGCCCCTGCCGGCAGTCCTCGGCATCGACATGGCCGGCATCGTGGAAGCGGTTGGCGCCGGCGTGACCGCCTTTGCGCCGGGCGACGCGGTCTTCGGCATGACCGGCGGGGTAGGCGGCATCCAGGGCTCGCTGGCCGAATATGCAGCCGTCGACGCCGACCTGCTGGCACATGCACCGCACAGCATCAGCCTGCGCGAGGCGGCGGCCTTGCCGCTGGCCTTCATTACCGCCTGGGAGGGACTGGTGGACCGGGCAAAAGTGCAGGCCGGCCAGTCGGTGCTGGTGCAGGGCGGAGCCGGCGGCGTGGGACGGATGGTGGTGCAGCTCGCGCTGGCGTATGGCGCGCAAGTATCGGCGACCGGCCGCCCGGGCCAGCGCGCAGAGATCGAAGCCATGGGCGCGCGCTTCCTCGAACAGGCCGAGGGTGAAGAATTCGACATCGTGTATGACACGGTCGGCGGGGAAGTGCTGGATGCGTCGTTCCGCGCCGTGCACGAATACGGCGGGCATGTGGTCAGCTGCCTTGGCTGGGGCACGCATGCCCTGGCGCCGCTGTCGTCCAGGGTGGCCACCTATTCGGGCGTCTTCACCTTGCTGCCGCTGCTGTCGGGCAAAGGCCGCGCGGCGCATGGCGCCATCCTGAGGGAAGCCGCGCGGCTGGTCGACGCGGGCAAGCTGGCAGCGCACCTGAACCCTGAACGCTTCGCGCTGGAGCAGGCCAGCCAGGCGCACGCCGCGCTGGGGGCCGGTAAGGTGGTGGTGGAAATCGCTTAAGGCGCAGGGCCTTACTGAGGCGCCGGTGCACCTTCGGCCGGCGCTGGGGCTGGAGCTGGGGCGGAGGCTGGCGGCGTCGCCTCCGCATCGAAGCGCATCTTTTCTTTCTTGCTTTCCGCTACGAAAGTTCCCAGCTTGGTTCCGGTGGCGGTGGTATTGCCGCCTTCGGCAACCAGGGTGCAGCCCTGGGTTTCCAGCTGCCAGACGTATTTTCCGGCGCGCAGGCTCCAGACGTTGTCGCCGCTGGCGAACAGTTCAAACTCCAGCCCATCCAGCGGCATCTCGCCCAAGGGAATCGCCCGCTGGCATTCCGGCAGGCGCGCCGCCATCAGCGTGTACTGCGCATCTTCCTTCCAGAAAAACTCCTGCTGCCGCCGCACGGTCAGCGTGTGCTCGCGCGTGCCGTCCGCATAGAACGTTGCGGAATCATTAACGCAGCCAGCCAGCAGAAACAGCGGCACGACAGTCAGGATCTTGCGCATGGGCGATTGGAAGTGATTGGTTTGAAAGCAATTATAGCCCCCGCGCACGATTGCCGCGCAAGCTCCGCCGTAGGGGTACACTGGAAACTTCCCGATGACTGTCTGACCATTCAATGCAAAGAAGTTCGACCATCGATGACCAGGGGTTTCGCCGTATTCTTAACCGCAACGTGAAAATTCCGCTGCTTGGCGGAATTGTTGCTGCCGGCATTTTCGTTGTCCTGTTCGCCTACCTGATGAGCACCTGGAGCGCCGTGGAGTCCACCGAGCGCGCCATCGGCAATGCGCAGGAACTGCGCCGGCTGGCGGTTGATATGGAAACCGGCCTGCGCGGCTTCCTGCTGACCGGAGACGAAGGCTTCCTCACGCCGTATGTCGCGGCGCGCCCGCGCTTCGACACCGCCGCCGACCTGCTGCGCGAGCTGGTGGAGGATGACACCACCCAGGTCGAGCGCCTGCGCCACATCCGCGCCCAGCATCAGGCCTGGCTGCGCGCCGCCGACCAGCTGATCGCGGTGCGGCGCCAGCAGGGCGATTATCTTTCCATGGTGCGCGCCGGCGCCGGGAAAATCCCGTTCGACGAACTGCGCCAGCAGTTCAGCGCCTTCATTGCGCACGAAGAGCGGCAGCGCGCCAGCCGCGGCGAGGCGGTGCGGGTGGTTGGCTTCTGGACTGTGGCGATCTTCCTCGCCGTGAGCCTGGCGGTGAGCTGCCTGCTGGCGTGGCTGGGACGGCGCGATTTGCTGCGGCTGTCGGATGTCTATCGCGATGCCCTGCAGGAGCAGCATACGAACGCCTACCAGTTGCAGCACCAGGCTTGGCTGCGCGAAGGCCAAAGCCAGTTGGCGGAGCAAGGCGTCGGCCAGATGGCGCTGCCCTTGCTGTCGGCTGCGCTGCTGGACTTCATGGCGCGCTACCTGGATGTCGCGGTGGCTTCCTTCTACGTGGTGAAGCCGGACGGCTCGCTGGAGCGCACGGCAACCTACGGCTTCAGCCAGGAAGGAGAATCAAAGGGGCGGCAATTGATGCCGGGCGAAGGCCTGGTGGGCCAGGCGGCACGCACGCGGCGCGCGATGCACCTGG
>JBCNOX010000353.1:0-5889 GCA_039593645.1 Pseudoduganella sp. | reverse complement strand
CAGGCAACTGGACAAGGATAGCTTCCCATGCGTTGCGAACGGTACCCAGGCTGGCCGTTGCAAACTGGTTGGGCGACATGCTCACGCCTTCATAAATGAGTTCGTCACCCACAATGGTTGCGTAGTGCGTCCGGTGGAGGCTGGAAATACGCAAGCGGCTGCCATCCGGCAGCATTACCGTTTTCCAAAGATAACCTTGCGGCCCCCGGTGGCGCGCCAGCCACTCGCGGATGGCGCGATCAAGCAGGTCCGAAAAATCCTCCTCGCTGGCATGCTCAGCTTGATATTCGAGTAAGGCGCGAAGGGTCGGCAGTGTAACTGCCACACTCACATGTTTGCTCATGCTGAAATCTCCTGACTTGAAAACTCCTTAGAGGGAGAAATTCAGGCGAAGTTCAAATTTCAGCAGTTTTCAGCACCCTGCAACACCATTTCAGCACTTCCCCCCGACAGTGGTACAACGGTCTACCGAAGCAGGAACCGGATGGCGGACTCGGCCAGTTCATCGATACTGACGCCGGCATCGCGCCGGTACCACTGGGCCGACCAGTTCAGCGCCCCGAACAGCCACAGCCGATCGAGCTTGCCCGGCGCCGGCCACTCGCCGGAAGCCTGCAATTCGCGCAGCACCGCATCCCACAGCGCTTCGTAGCGGTCCTTGGCCGCCACGATGCGCAACTGCCCCTCCGGCGACAGCGCGCGCCACTCATACAGCATGACGTAGACAAAATCCTGTCCCGGCGACAGCAAAGTCTCCAGGTGGGTATGCACCAGCCGCCGGAACGCCTCGCGCGGCGGCAGTTCAAGCGCAGCCACTTCCTCGATGCGGTCCAGGGCCTGCTGCATGCCCTCCTCGATCACCGCCTGCAGGATGTCCTGCTTGGACTTGAAGTGATAAAACCACGACCCCGCCTGCACGCCCGCCGCGGCGGCAATATCGCGCACGGTAGTGTTATCAAACCCTTTTTCGCGGAACAGTCTTGCCGAAACAGCAATAAGCAGCGGTTTCAGGCTGTCGGAAGCGGCCTGCGCGGGGCGGCCGCGCTTGCGGGGCGGAGGGGAATTGCTGGCGTCCATGTCCCCAGCAATCTACCTTATAATGAAAGTTTTCGCCAAATTTACAGCCCAAATCATGGAATTAGCCAAGTCTTTCGAGCCTGCCGACATTGAACAGTTCTGGCGCAGCGAGTGGGAAAAGCGCGGGTACTACGCAGCCTCCCTCGACCTCTCCAAGCCGTCCTTCAGCATCCAGCTGCCGCCGCCGAACGTCACTGGCACGCTGCACATGGGCCACGCCTTCAACCAGACCATCATGGACGGCCTGACCCGCTACCATCGCATGCTGGGCCACAACACCGCCTGGATCCCGGGCACCGACCACGCCGGCATCGCCACCCAGATCGTGGTGGAGCGCCAGCTGGACGCGCAAAAGGTGTCGCGCCATGACCTGGGCCGCGAAAAATTCGTCGAAAAAGTATGGGAGTGGAAGGAAAAATCCGGCTCCACCATCACCGGCCAGATGCGCCGCATGGGCACCTCCCCTGACTGGCAGCGCGAATACTTCACCATGGACGCCGAGCGCTCCAAGGTCGTCTCCGAAGTGTTCGTGCGCCTGTTCGAACAAGGCCTGATCTACCGCGGCAAGCGCCTGGTCAACTGGGACCCGGTACTGGGCACCGCCGTCTCCGACCTGGAAGTGGTCTCGGAAGAAGAAGACGGCTCGATGTGGCACATCAAGTACCCGCTGGCCGACGGCAGCGGCCACCTGGTCGTCGCCACCACCCGTCCTGAAACCATGCTGGGCGACGTCGCCGTGGCAGTCGACCCGACCGACGAGCGCTACACCGCGCTGGTCGGCAAGATGCTCAAGCTGCCGCTGGTCGGCCGCGAAATCCCCGTGATCGCCGACGAATACGTCGACAAGGAATTCGGCACCGGCTGCGTGAAGATCACCCCGGCGCACGACTTCAACGACTACGCCGTCGGCCAGCGCCACAACCTGGACATGCCGTCGATCCTGACGCTGGACGCCAAGATCAACGAAAACGCCCCGGCCGCCTACCAGGGCATGGACCGTTTCGCCGCCCGCAAGCAGATCGTCGCCGACCTGGACGCGCAAGGCTTCCTGGTCGAAGTAAAACCGCACAAGCTGATGGTGCCGCGCGGCGACCGTACCGGCGTCGTGATCGAACCGATGCTGACCGACCAATGGTTCGTCGCCATGAGCAAGCCGGCCCCGGAAGGCACCTTCAACCCGGGCAAATCGATCACCGAAGTAGCGCTGGAAAAAGTCGCCAGCGGCGAGATCAAGTTCGTCCCTGAAAACTGGAGCACCACCTACAACCAGTGGCTGAACAACATCCAGGACTGGTGTATTTCGCGCCAGCTGTGGTGGGGCCACCAGATCCCGGCCTGGTACGACGAGCAAGGCAATGTCTACGTCGCCCGCAGCGAAGAAGACGCCAAAGCGCAAGCTGCCGCCAAAGGCGTGACCGGCGCCCTGACCCGCGACAACGACGTGCTGGACACCTGGTTCTCGTCCGCCCTGGTACCGTTCTCCACCCTCGGCTGGCCGAACGAAACGCCTGAACTGCAGGCCTTCCTGCCAAGCTCCGTGCTGGTGACCGGCTTCGACATCATCTTCTTCTGGGTCGCGCGCATGGTCATCATGACCAGCCACTTCACCAACAAGGTGCCGTTCAAGACCGTGTACGTGCACGGCCTGGTACGCGACTCGCAAGGCCAGAAGATGTCCAAGTCCAAGGGCAACACCTTGGACCCGATCGACCTGATCGACGGCATCGGCCTGGAAGAGCTGGTCGCCAAGCGCACCACCGGCCTGATGAACCCGAAAGACGCGGCCAAGATCGAAAAAGCCACCCGCAAGGAATTCCCGGAAGGCATACCAGCCTACGGCACCGACGCCGTGCGCTTCACCATGGCCTCTTACGCCTCGCTGGGCCGCAACATCAACTTCGACCTGGGCCGCTGCGAAGGCTACCGCAACTTCGGCAACAAGCTGTGGAACGCCACCCGCTTCGTGCTGATGAACACCGAAGGCCACGACTGCTCCGCCAACGAAGCCGACCTGTCCGCCGCCGACAAGTGGATCATCTCCGCCCTCAACCGCGCCGAGCAGGAAGTGCACAAAGGCTTTGCCGACTACCGCTTCGACAATATCGCCTCCACCATCTACCAATTCGTGTGGTACGAGTACTGCGACTGGTACCTGGAGCTGGCGAAAGTGCAGGTCCAGCAAGGCACGCCGGGCCAGCAGCAAGCCACCCGCCACACCCTGCTGCGCGTACTGGAAGTAATCCTGCGCATGGCGCACCCGATCATCCCGTTCGTCACCGAGCAGCTGTGGCAGACCGTGGCCCCGCTGGCCGGCAAGGGCGGCGACGGCCAGTCGATCATGACCCAGGCCTACCCGCTGCCAAACGAAGCCGCCATCGACGCCGCTGCCGAAGCCTGGATGGGCGAACTGAAAGGCCTGACTGACGCCGCCCGCAACCTGCGCGGCGAGATGAAACTGGCGCCATCGGTACGCGTACCGCTGATCGTGGAAGCGTCCGGCGCCGACAAGGCAAAGATGGCCGCCTTCGCGCCGTACATCCAGATGCTGGGCAAGCTGTCGGAAGTGCAGATCGTCGACGTGCTGCCGGAATCGCCGGCCGCCGTCTCCGTGGTCGGCACCACCAAGCTGATGCTGAAAGTCGAAATCGACGTGAAAGCGGAACGTGAACGCCTGTCGAAAGAGATCGCCCGCCTGGAAGGCGAGATCGCCAAGGCCAACGGCAAGCTGTCCTCGGAAAGCTTCGTCGCCCGCGCCCCGGCCGCCGTGGTCGCGCAGGAAAAAGAGCGCGTCGCCACCTTCGGCGCCACCCTGGCCAAAATGCAGGAACAACTCGCCAAACTCCCGGCATAAAAGTCGGGGTCAGCTCCGGCAATCGGACAAAAAGGCGCACTCAGGTGCGCCTTTTTCTTTTCTAGAGGCTTCCCTCCAAAAAAAATAGCATGACCGTGCGGTGTCGCGCCGGGTCCTTTGCTAAACTGATTTTCCCCAAATCTAAAAAAGAGACACCCCATGCGCCTAACCCGCACAGTGGCGCTGGCTGCGGCAGCCTTGCTGGCTGCCGCTCCGGCATTTGCCCAAGAGCCATCCCCTATCGGCCTGTGGAAAAACATCGATGACGTCAGCGGCAAGCCGAAAGCCCTGATCCGCATTACCGAGGAAAACGGTACCCTGCAGGGCAGGATCGAAAAGCTGTTCCGCGCCCCGACCGAAGAACAGAACCCGGTGTGCGACAAGTGCACCGACGCGCGCAAGGACAAGCCGATTGTCGGCATGGTGATCGTGTCCGGCCTGAAGAAGGACGGCAGCGAATACAACGGCGGCGAGATTCTCGACCCGAACAACGGCAAGGTTTACAAGAGCAAGCTGGAAGTGGCCGATGGCGGCAAGAAGCTGAAGGTACGCGGGTATATTGGCGTTTCCTGGCTGGGCCGGTCGCAGACCTGGGAACGGCAGGAATAAAAACCGGTAAACCAGTGTCTGACCCGCAGGGTCAGACACTGTCAGATCAGCGGCAAGGGGTTCCGGTTGTGCGCCTTTGATCTTTTGAGAAGATCAACAGCGCAAAAACCAACACCAACACCCGTAATACCGTTGGGGTGTCTGACCCTGCGGGTCAGACCCCGGTTTACCGGTTTTAGCGCTTCGGCAGCAGCAACGACGCCAACGCCGGAATCATCACAATCGCCCCCACCATATTCCACAAGAACATAAACATCAGCAACAGGCCCATATCAGCCTGGAACTTGATGTCCGACCAGACCCAGGTCAGCACCCCCAGCGCCAGCGTCACGCCGGTCAGCGCCACCGCCACCCCGGTAGTCTTGAGCGTCTCGAAGTAAGCCTCCTTCAGCTCCATCCCGCGATCGAGGAAGCACTGCAGCCGGTTATAGATGTAGATCCCGTAATCCACGCCAATCCCGATCCCCAGCGCAATCACCGGCAAAGTCGCCACCTTCACCCCCAGTCCCAGGCGCGCCATGATGGCCTCGCACAGCGCCGAAGTGATATACAGCGGCACCATGATGCAGATGGTGACGCGCAGCGAGCGGAATTCCCACCACACCAGCAACGCCACAATCGCATACACCAGCACCAGCATGGTGATCTCGGCCTGCTTGATCACGATATTGGTCGCCGCCTCGATGCCCGAATTGCCCGCCGCCAGGATGAACTCCGCCTGCGGCGTATTGTTCTCCTTCGCAAACGCCTGCGCCGCCTGCACTACCCGTGTCAGCGTATCGGCCTTGTGATCGGCCAGGAACACCAGCACCGGCAGCATCGAGCAATCGTTGCTGTACAACTCGGACGGAATCATGCGCTGCGCCGAATTGGACACGAAGCGGTTGCGCGACAGCGCCTGCCATTTCAGGCTGCCGCCGTTCACGTTGGAGATAATGCGCTTCTGAACCGTGAACAGCGAGGTAGTCGATTCCACACCCGGCACATTCTCCATCTCCCACTGGAAGCGATCCACCACTTCCGCCGTCGGATAGGCGCCGCACTCGCCCGCCGGGGTCTTCACCATCACTACGAACACGTCCGAACTGGTCGAATAATGCCCGGTAATGTAGGCGTTATCGCGGTTGTAGCGCGAATCCGCCCGCAGCTCCGGCGCGCCCGGATCGAGGTCGCCGATCTTCAGGTCGCGGTTCAGCGCAAACGCCGTGGCAAACACCGCCACCGCCCCCAGCACCGCCCACTTGGCAAACTTCGGCTCCGCAAAGCGCGACAGCTTGCGCATGAAGCGGTGCTTGCGTTTCGACTTGCGCTCCTGGTTGCGCAGGCAAGCCGGCGTCACGCCGACATAGGAC
>JBCNOX010000352.1:0-5897 GCA_039593645.1 Pseudoduganella sp. | reverse complement strand
TCCAAAAATCGTTATCCAAGACACCAATTATATAGCTTGATCGACATAATTATCCAAGAAAATCAGTCACATAGCGAATTTTTCCTTGACTCGACCGTGATTCAACCCTACACTCCGGCCTTAAGTACTCCGCCCTTTGTTTCTTCACGTCAACTGCGAAACTATGCAAGAACGAATCAAAAGTGCTGTCCTGATCGCCCTGGCGCTGAGCGCCGCCGTCCCGGCAGCCTCTGCTCTGGCATCGACCGACACCGCGAAATCCGTGGTATTGCAGCCGGTCGTTGAAGAATACAAGGAAACCGACGTCTGGGGCCGCATCCGCTCCGGCTACTCGATTCCGGACGTGAACAATGCCCTGGTCGCCAAGCACGTGAAGTGGTATGCCGACCGCCAGGACTACCTCGACCGCACTACCGCCCGCGCCTCGCTCTACCTCTACCATGTGGTGGAAGAGCTGGAAAAGCGCGGCATGCCAACCGAACTGGCCCTGCTGCCCTTCATCGAATCCGCCTTCAACCCGCAAGCCCTGTCGACCGCCAACGCGGCCGGCCTGTGGCAGTTCGTGCCGGGCACTGGTCGCGATTACGACCTGAAGCAGAACGCCTTCAAGGATGACCGCCGCTCCGTGCTGGCCTCGACCGACGCCGCGCTGAGCTACCTGCAGCGCCTGTACACCATGTTCGGCGACTGGCACCTGGCCCTGGCCGCCTACAACTGGGGCGAAGGCAATGTGCAGAAAGCCATCAAGCGCAACCAGGCCGCCGGCAAGCCTACCGATTTCGAAAGCCTGGCCGAGCTGATGCCGGCCGAGACCCGCAACTACGTGCCGAAGCTGCAGGCGGTGAAGAATATCGTCGCCAACCCGTCGCAATACGCCGTGCACCTGCCGGTGATCGACAACGAGCCTTATTTCACCGCGATCGACAAGACCCGCGACATCGACATGGCACTGGCTGCCAAACTGGCCGAAATCTCGGTTGACGAGTTCAAGGCCCTGAACCCGCAGTTCAAGAAGCCTGTCATCACCGGCAACGAGCAGACCAAGATTCTGCTGCCGACCGAGAATGCCGCCAAGTTCGCCGCCAACCTGGCCTCGTGGACCCATGCCCTTTCGAGCTGGACCACCCACAAGATTTCCAGCGCCCGCGAAAGCATCGCTTCCCTGGCGCGACGCTTCGGCACCACACCGGACGCCATTCGCCAGGCCAACAACATCCCGCAGAAGTCGGTGTTGAAGGCCGGCTCGACCATCCTGGTACCGAACATCTCCGCCTCGGCAGCCGGCACCGATATCTCGACCGACGTGATCGAAAACGCCGTCATGGCCGTGGAAAACGAGCGCACCGGTCCAAAACGCAGCAATTACCGCCAAGCCTCCTCATCCCGTGGCGAATCCAAGCCCGCGGTCAGCATGGTCAAAGCGCGCGTGAAGCGCGACGAAGCTGGCAAATCGAAATCCCGCCGCAGCAACTAAACGTAATGCCAACACGCACTCCCTTGCCAAACTGGCAGGGGTGTCGGGGACTGGTTGCAAGAAGTTAATCTTGCAGTCCCCGACTAGGCACGTTTACAATCCCGTTCTTGCGGTATAACCCCATTGGAGTAGATATGGCTTTCTTGCAAGGCAAAAAAATCCTGATTACTGGCGTCCTGTCCAACCGTTCCATCGCTTACGGCATCGCTAAAGCTGCCCACCGCGAAGGCGCCGAACTGGCTTTCACCTACGTTGGCGAGCGCTTCAAAGACCGCATCACTGAATTCGCTGCTGAATTCGGCAGCAAGCTGGTCTTCGACTGCGACGTGACCAGCGACGAACAAATCGCCAACCTGTTCACCGACCTGGCCAAGAGCTGGGACCGCCTGGACGGCTTCGTGCATGCCATTGGCTTCGCCCCACGCGAAGCGATCGCCGGCGAATTCCTGGACGGCCTGACCCGCGAGAACTTCCGCGTGGCCCACGACATTTCGGCGTACAGCTTCCCGGCCATGGTGAAAGCCGCGCTGCCGCTGCTGAAGCCAGGCTCCTCCGTGCTGACCCTGTCCTACCTGGGCGCGGTGCGTGCGATCCCTTACTACAACACCATGGGCCTGGCCAAGGCATCGCTGGAAGCATCCGTGCGTTACCTGGCGGAGAACCTGGGCCAGCACGGCATCCGTTCCAACGGCATTTCCGCCGGCCCGATCAAGACCCTGGCTGCTTCCGGCATCAAGGACTTCAGCAAGCTGCTCGGCTTCGCCGCCGGCCACGCCCCGCTGCGCCGCAACGTGACCATCGAAGAAGTGGGTAACGCCGCAGCCTTCCTGCTGTCGGACCTGTCGTCCGGCATCACCGGCGACATCATGTATGTCGACGGCGGCTTCTCGCACGTGATGGGCCTGAACTCGAGCGATTACGAATAATCGCCGCACGCCCCGCCACCAAGCCGCCTCCGGGCGGCTTTTTCTTTACAGGGGGACGATTGCGTAGACCAAGCCGTCCCGCTCTTGCCATCGATGCCACGGTCATCCAGGTAGATAGTTACTGTTCCCGAACAGGCGTTACATTTGTTACAATTGCTTCTTTTATACAACTGTAGAAATTGTGCAATATTCCTGTTCATTTAAAAAACTCCTGCTGATTGCTGCTTGTGCGGTTCTTGCATCTTGCGGCGGCGGAGGTAGCAACACCGGCGGTAGCTCAAGTAGCAGCGCCGACGTCAATACAGCCGGTCTTTCAATCGCCGCCGATAAATCATCATTGGCTTTTGTCAGCTTAAATGGCACCCCCTCCGCGGCAAGTGACGCCATCCGCTTCTCGCTCAACGGCGGGCCAGCCAACGCAACCTATTATGCGAAGGTGGAATCGGACAATCAGGCGGTTTTCAATACTTCGGCATCACAAAACCTGACTTCGATAACCGTAAACATTAGCACCACAAACGTGACAGGCAATGTCGATGGAAAGTTCGTGTTCAAGCTATGCAACGATGCCAACTGCGGATCGGTTGCGTGGTCGCGAACCATCCCTTATTCGATCCGTACTTACAGGATTGATGCTTCGCCAATCAGCATCACCGCTTTCCAGGGAGGGCAAGCCATCCTGCTGCGCAACCTGGGCCATAAAGAGGCAGCATCCGATCTGACTGTCAGGGCTTATGCAGACAATGGCAGCAAATGGTTGAGCTCACAAATCGATAGCGAAGGCCGGTTGCAAGTTAAGGTTGACGGCGCAGGCATGCCCCGAGGCCGCTTCAACGGCACGGTGTGGCTTGGAGCGAAATCGATGCCTGGTATCAGTCTTCAAATTCAGGTCATTGCCGATATAGGAGCGGGCGCAGTTTTGCCAGCCAATCGTTCGCTTGATTTTGACGCTAGTTCGCCGTCCGTCATCGATAGCACGTTCGACCTGTCCTACCAAGGCGGCCAGTCGCCTGCATGGACCGCATATAGCGACAAACCATGGCTGACACTGAGCTCGCTCAGCGGCCAGGGTAACAGCAATGTCGCGTACCGCGTCGACGCCAGCAAACTCGCCGACATGCCGAATTTCACCAGCGATACTGCAAAGCTGACGTTCAAGTCGGCTGGCCTGGACGACATCGTGTACAGCATTACCCTGAACAAGAAACTGCCCGAGGTAATTACCTCCAGCCCTTACCTCTTGCGTCCATCGGTAGCGGGAGAAGTGCGCCTGCGTGGCCGCGGCTTCCTGCAACTGGGCAGTATTGCGCGCGTCAAGATGCAAGGCACGCAGATTACATCAGGCACCATCGTCTCCGATACCGAGATCGTATTGAACTTGCCGGGCCTAGCCATCGGTCGTTACCCGATCACATTTGAACTCGCTTCCAACCTGACGGCCGGCTACTCCGGCATTTTTGCGGCTAGCGCCGAGGCTTTGCCGGCCGCAATGCTGGATAACGTAGGCGACAAGAAGTCGATCGCATTCAGCCCGCCGCGTAATGCCTTCTACGTAGTCAATGCCGACCGCGCAGTCCTGCAGCAATACGTCGCCAGCAACGGCGCCTGGAGCCTGGCCAAGTCGATGCCAGTCAGCAGCGGCGCGCGCCTCGGCTTGACGGTCGACCAACAGATCCTATACACCACCAGCGGCTCCGGCTTGCTGGAAGCACGCAGTCCGGACACACTGGAAGTGACGGCGACCTACAAGTGCGAGAAATGCACTCAGATGTACGAGGATTACATGTGGAATGGCCTCGAACTGCCAATCACGGCCGATGGCCGCGTATGGCTGTCGACTTCGCAATGGTCCGATCTGATGTACTTTGACCCGCGCACCAAGACGTTTATCACGTTCAACCCGGCCCGGACCAGCCTGCGCTATCCGAAATTCAATGTCTCCAGCGATGGCAGCCGGATGATCGTCTCGACCGAGTCCGGTGGCAATGGTGAATCCTACCGCTACGATCCGCTGGATGGCCAAATGGTCATGCCGAACAATGCACCGCCGTATAACTATGGCACTGGCATCGCCCTGTCCGGTAACGGCAAATACGTACTGACCGGCGCCACGGATTATTTCGAAGTGGCGGACTACCGCCGGATCGGCCGCCTGCCAAGCGGGACGGGCGGCTACTATCACCCAGCGCTGGTCTCCTACGACGGCAGCCTGATCTATGCATCGGCAACGGAATACACTCAAAACACAGGCGCCAACCGCTTGGTGCGCCTGGACGTGATCCGCACCTCGGACATGACCAAGATCGGAGAGATTCCGTTGCCGACTGGCGTGTCCGAATGCCCAACGGGCAGCAGCTGCAATTATCGCGGAGCGCTCAGCATCACACCATCCAGTAACACCATCATCTGGGCAGGGAATAAAAAGATCGCGGTGATCCCAATCCCGCGTAACCTGGCGCCGTAAACTCCAACCGCCGCCCGTCTCAATCTCGGCAATTAAGCCAGCCAAAGCCGCCCCGAATGATCCGGGCGGCTTTTTCTTTATCACACCTGCGAATCCGCTGCGGCGGACGCCCCCCCCACCACCAGTTTGGCGCGGTCAAAACACTGCGGGCCACCATTAGCCTTTGTGCAGAATCAATTTGACAACTTAGAAAAGTGAGACTAAAGTGATATCACTTTGATTTAACCCATTTGGATGGATCATGAACCGAACCGAAAAGCCGTTCTCGTCTTACAGTGGTTACCTGGCGTTGACCATCGTCGTTTTGCTGGCGATTTTCGCCTTCCTTCTGGCGCGTGGATTCCAGCCGCTGCTGGCTGCGGCCTGCGTCATCGTGGCAGTGTTCCTGGCGCCGGGCCTGTACATGCTGCAGCCGAATGAAAGCGCCATCCTCACCCTGTTCGGCCAGTACATCGGCACCGACCGCAGCGAAGGCCTGCGCTGGGCTTTCCCGCTGTACCGCAAGCAGCGCCTGTCGCTGCGTGCCCGCAACCTGAATGCGCCGACGCTGAAGGTAAACGACAAGCGCGGCAACCCGGTCGAGATTTCCGCCGCCATCGTCTGGCGCGTGCAGGACACGGCGCAAGCCATCTTCGACGTCGACGATTTCGAGCGCTATGTCGCCGTGCAGGCTGAAGCAGCAATCCGCCACCTCGCCTCGCGCTATGCCTACGATGATGGCGAAGACCTGTCGAAAGGCGAAATGACCCTGCGCTCCGGCATGGATGAAGTCTCGCTTGCCCTGCGCAGCGAACTGCAGGAACGCTTCAAGGCCGCAGGCGTCGAAACCGTCGACGCCAAGCTGACCCACCTCGCCTACGCTCCGGAAATCGCGCAAGTCATGCTGCGCCGCCAGCAGGCCGAAGCTATCGTCAGCGCCCGCTCCCGCATCGTGCACGGCGCGGTCAGCATGGTCGAATCGGCGCTGAATGCGCTGGCCGAGCGCGAGATTGTCGAACTGGACGCGGAGCGCAAGGCGGCAATGGTCAGCAAC
>JBCNOX010000351.1:0-5900 GCA_039593645.1 Pseudoduganella sp. | reverse complement strand
AAAATGCATGAAAATTCAGCATCATTCCTGCCGTTGGGAGCAGCTTTGAAAGACATCGTCATCCGCCCGGCTACAGAGGCCGATTTCGACTCCATGTGGACGATTTTCCAGGAGTTGATCGCCAGCGGTGATACTTACTACTTCGCCGCGGATACCAGCCGCGACGACTGCCACGCGTATTGGTTCGGGCGCGCCATCAAGACCTGGGTGGCGGTGCTGAACACCGGCCGCCTGCTCGGCATGTACCGCCTGCTGCCCAACCAGCTCGATCGCGGCTCCCATGTCGCCAACGCTTCGTTCATGGTCAGCCCCGCCGCGCAAGGCGTGGGCATCGGCAAGATGCTGGGCCGCCATTGCCTGGAACAGGCGCGGCGTGACGGCTTCCTCGCCATGCAATTCAACTATGTTGTAAGCACCAATGTTTCTGCCGTGCTGCTGTGGAAGCGGCTCGGTTTTTCAGTGATAGGCACGCTGCCGCGCGCCTATCGGCACAAGCAGCTCGGTTTTGTCGACGTGTATGTGATGTACAAGTTCCTGGCCGACCCTAACGATTGGCCGGAGCAATGATCGAAACGAAACGCCTGACCCTGCGTCCCGCAACTGTTGATGATGCTTCGTTCTACCTGCGCCTGGTGAACGAGCCTTCCTTCCTCGAAAACATTGGCGACAAAGGCGTGCGCGACCTCGAAGGTGCGCGCGCCGCCTTGCTCGCCGGTCCCATCGCCATGCAGGCGCAACTGGGTTACTCCCTGTGGATGGTCATCCGCAAGGAGGATGGCGCCGCCATTGGCATGTGCGGCTTGATCAAGCGCGACACCTTGCCCGATACCGATATAGGCTATGCCTACCTGCCAGCTTATTGGGGCCAGGGGTATGCCTGGGAAGCAGCGTCGGCTGCCATGGCGTATGGCCGGGATGTCGTCGGCCTGCCCCGCCTGCTGGGCATCGTTTCGCCGGGCAATAAGGCTTCCTCAGAGCTGCTGAAGAAGCTCGGCATGCATTTTGTCGAGCGGTTTGCGACGGGAGAAACCGACCTTTATCGCATGGAGTTTCCTCCGCGCCACAACTAGGTTGTAGCAAGAACAGGTTTCTTGGCTTTTGGTACTTTAGGGCGCATGATGAAGATTGCAGTCCTGAAGGCAGAATGCTGCCTTTTTACCTAGGGGAAACAATCATGAACTTCGGCAATTTAAAGATCGGAGTCCGCCTGGCCTTGCTGGGCGCTTTCTTCATGCTGGCCTTATTGACGGTTGGCTACCAGGGTTGGAGCGCGATCAGTTTTATCAAGTCCAGCAATGCCCAAAGCATGGAGCGCTCCGTCGACCTGACCCAGGCTGTCGATACGGCGCGCAGTGCGCAAGTGGAATTCAAGATCCAGGTGCAGGAGTGGAAAAACATCCTGGTGCGTGGCCATGACCCTGCACAGCTCGAGAAATATTCCGCAGCCTTCGTCAAGAGCGGACAGGCTACCAATGCCGAGTTGCAAAAGCTGTCTGGCATGCTGAAAAAGCTGAACCTGCAAACCATGTTGGATGACGAAGCGATCAAGATGCACGAAGAGCTGGGCAAGAACTACCTGGCGGCGCTGAAGCAGTTTGACCCGGCTAACCCTGAGAGCTACAAGATTGTCGACAAGGCCGTTGCCGGCATGGACCGTGCGCCGACCAAGAAGATCGACGAAATCGTAGCCTTCATCGATTCGCAGGCCAAGAAAAATGCGGCGGAAGCGGTAGCGGCGGCGGAAGCGGCCAACCGCTCGGCCACCATTACGCTGCTGGTGGTGCTGGTTGTGACGACGGTGATCGCTGCGGCCATGGTGTCGTGGATCGTGAAGGGCATTACGCGCCCGCTGGACAAGGCGATCGATATCGCCAAGACGGTGGCGGCGGGAGACCTGAGCGTTGAAGTAGATGTGCGAACCAAGGATGAAGTGGGCGAACTGCTGGCAGCCTTGAAGCAGATGAGCGGCAACCTGTCCGATATCGTGAGCCGCGTGCGCACCGGCACGCAAACCATTGCCAGCGCCTCCAATGAAGTGGCGACTGGCAGCATGGACCTGTCGACCCGCACCGAGCAGCAAGCCAGCTCGCTGGAGGAAACCGCATCGTCGATGACGGAGCTGACCAGCACCGTACGCCAGAATAATGAAAATGCGACCCAGGCGCGCAAGCTGGCCGACGAGGCTTCCAATGTCGCCGTGCGCGGCGGCGCCACCGTGTCGGAAGTGGTGCAGACCATGGGCGCGATCAACGAGTCTTCGCGCAAGATTGTCGACATCATCGGCGTGATTGATGGCATTGCATTCCAGACCAATATCCTGGCATTGAATGCGGCGGTGGAGGCTGCGCGAGCCGGCGAGCAAGGCCGCGGCTTCGCGGTCGTGGCGGGCGAGGTGCGCAACCTGGCGCATCGTTCCGCTGCTGCGGCGAAGGAGATCAAGGAACTGATCGGCAATTCCGTCGAGCGTGTGGAAGAGGGCAGCCGCCTGGTCGGCGAGGCCGGCGTGACCATGGAGGAAGTGGTCAACAGTGTGCGCCGTGTCACCTCGATCATCGGCGAGATTGCGATTGCTACCGGCGAGCAGCGTGATGGCATCGAGCAGATCAGCGATGCGATCACCCAGATGGACAGCGTAACGCAGCAGAACGCCGCGCTGGTAGAGGAAGCTGCCGCCGCCGCCGAGGCGTTGCAGCAGCAGGCTGCAAGCCTTGAGGAAGCGGTGTCGGTGTTCAAGGTGCGCGAGCAGGCAAGCGCCGGCTCGCCTATCCGCATGTCGGCAAGCCGCAGCTTGCGGGCGTTGCCGGCTTAAGGCGCTTTTCTCGGCGTTGTGCTGCCTGGTTTGCCGAAGAGCCAGGTCAGCGCAACGTGCACGCGGCCGGCCCACGATTGCTCGTTGTGGCGGCCGCCTTCGTCGGCGAGGAATAGCAGGTCGCGGCCTTCGCGATAGCCGTTCTTCACCAAGGCCTGGCGGAATGCCTGGCTGTCTTCCTGGCCGTCGTATACCGTTCCCACGTCGATGTAGAACTTCACCGGCAGCTTCCCTGGCGGATGCTTTACTGATTCCCGGTTGTTCCACCAGAAGGAGCTGGAGACTCCGCCCGCCATCGAGAATGTCTGCGGGTAGCGCTGGGCAATGCCGATCGAGGCAAGGCCGCCCAGCGATGAACCCATCACCGCGGTATGCCGGCGGCCAGGCTTGGTGCGGTACTGCTTGTCCACCCATGGCTTGACCGTCTTCGCCACGAAGTCGGCGTACGCGTTCAGCTTTCCTCCGCCGTGCTTGGGATCGCAGCAGGGCGTGTATTCGGCGATGCGGTCGGTGGTGTTGTCGATGCCAACCACGATCACTTCTTCCATGTCGCCCTGGCGCACCAGGCGGTCCGCCACTTCGTCGATATTCCATTCCGTGCCGTAGCTGGCGGTTTTGGCATCGAACAGGTTCTGGCCGTCGTGCATGTAGAGCACGGGGTAGCGGCGCCTGGTGTCGCTGCCGTAGCTTGGCGGGAGGTAGATGCGAAGCGTGCGTTCGTTGCCCAACTGGGGCGATTTGAATTTTTCCACCAACTGCAGGGTGCCGTGCGTCGGGGCTTTGCGGGCGGCCGGCGCCGGAAGCAGCCGTGCTTCCAGTACGTCTGCCTGGTTGCGTGCGCCACTGGCGCCGCCGGCGTCGGTGTAGCTGGCGTTGGCCTGCAGGCCGCTCATGTTAAAGAAGGGCTGCAGTTCGAGGCGGTAGCTGCCTTGCTTCAGCGTTGCGGGCAGGGGCGTCGACCACGCCGGTCCGTTGGCGGGGGCGTTATGGGGCATCTGGATGATCCCTGCCGCTGCGACCGCGCCGTGCTTGTCGCGCAGCCGCAGGTGCTGCACGGCGTTGGTGACGCCGAGGTTGATCTGGTGGGCGTGGTTGTTGTAGCGGAGCTGGACGTTGTAGCGGCCATCCTTCGCGACGGTCACGCTGTCCGCCGGGCCGCTTGCCGCATCGGGGCAGAGTGGCTGCGAGTGGTGGCTTCGCAAGCCTGTGGCCGGGTAGACTGCCTCCACCGAGTAGCAGGACGCCATACTGGCCGATGGGGCAGCGGCGCGTCCAGGCGACCAACTGCCGGCGGCGATGTTGGCGGCGATGAGTTGCCCGTCGCGATATACGTTGAAGGCTGCGCCTTCCCGCGTCCCCGTTCCCGGTGCGATGCGAAGCACTGCGGAGGAAGGCAGTCGCTGGACGACGGGTTCCGGCGGCGCAATGGACGCTGCCTCGGAGCCCGCATAGGTTATCTGCTGCCGCCCTGGCACCAGCGTCCCCATCTCCACTTCGATCAGGTTGTCGTCCGCCAGTTCGCTCCACGCGACAGGGCCGCGTGCGTCCTTGCCGTTCACTTTGCCGCCGACCGGCATGTAATAGCCTTCCAGCGCCACAGCCGGCGACAGCTTGATCCTGATATGCAGGCGCTTGCCGTGCAAGACCAGGCCGGAGAGCTCGATCGCATCGCTGCCTGAAAACCACTCGCGCCGCAACCGGGAAGTAATGAAGGGATTCACATGCAGCCGTTCGGCGTCCACACCGATGCCAAACACCTGCTGCACCACCATCCCCAGGAAGCCGCCCACCGACCAAAGCTGGCGGCGCGAATTGATGGCCGGTGCGGCAGGATCGCCGACCTGCCATTCCATGTTCTCCATGTTCGACAGGTTGAGTGCCGCGCCTTGCAGCAGGCTCGCATAGGCGGCATCGGCCACCGCCACATTGCCATATTGCGCTGCAGCCCGCAGTCCATAAGCGGTAACGAAGGGCCACAGGGCGCGGTTGTGATACACCGGCACGCCCGGCTGCTGCGGCCAGATCACCGGTGCGCCCAGCGGGCCGTGGGGATAGCGGGCCAGGATCGATTGCGCTTGTCCGGCATCGGCCACACCGGTGATGATGGCGAGCGACTGGCCGAGCCAGTCAAATTTGTGCATGGCGGCGCCGTCGAAGTGGCCGGCGGCCAGGCTGCTGTACATGCCCGCATCCTTCAGCCATAGGCGATCGTTGATCGCGATTTTCAGGTCGGATGCCCAGCGCGCATAACGCTGCGCACTATCACTGTCGCCAGCCTGCTGCGCCAGTTCGGACGCCAGCGTCAGCGCCTTGTAATGGGCGACGTTGGTGGACAGTGATTTGGATGTTGCCATGCTGGACAGGTCGCTGGGAATCCACGCCGCATACGACTGCTCGCGCCAGTCGAGGAAGGATTGCTCGCCGTTATACAAGCCGCTGGCGGCATCGTAGGCCGCAATGCGGTCGTTCTCGATGGTGTTGCGCAGTGCTTGCAGGGCGGTGGCTGCAAATTGCGCGCGTTCTTCCGCCGGCAGCGACTTGAGGGCCTGCTCGGCGCCGAAGGCCCAGCTTACGCGGTCGGTGCTGACTGGCCAGCTGCCGCCGCTGCCGGTGTCCTGCACGATCTGCAGGCCGTCGTCGCTGCCTGCCGCGAGCGAAGGCTTGCCGCCGCGGTAGCCGGAGAGCTTGAACAGCAGGGAATTGCGCGTGCGTTGCGGGTCAAGCATGGCCAGCCCGAGGTTGGCGGCATAAGAGAGGTCGCGCGTCCACACATAATGCCACTTCTCGCCGGTCTCGAAACATTCGCAGGCGATCGGCTGGCCGGCGTTGTAGCTGCCGTCGCGAATCGCTTGCACCGAATCCTGCTTCATTTCTGTTATCGCCAGCGCGAACAGGGCATCGAAGGCCAGGTTGCCGCTGCGGACCTTGGGCAGGTTGGCTTGCTCGGTATAGCGGATGGATTGCGCTGCGTTGTCGCGCAGCGGCATCGTGGTGGACTGGCTGTAGCTGCGCAGTGTCGCTGGCGCGTCCGGCGTCGCAAAGATTGCCTTGTAGGCGCCGAACGGCAGTTCGACGCTGGTATTGGCCAGCG
>JBCNOX010000350.1:0-5907 GCA_039593645.1 Pseudoduganella sp. | reverse complement strand
TTTGCTCATGTCCTGGCATGGGCGCATAGCCGTTCATCCACCGATGTCACTTCTACGAGGAGCAAGTCATGCACAACACTGATCGCATCCAGCAATTCATGGAAGCAGGCGAATTTGCACCTGCATATGCCCAGGGCGAATACCAGCAGCAGGAATATGCCGGGCAGCAGGAGTACGCCGGCTACCAGGGCGAATACAACGGCTACCAGGGTGAATACAACGGCTACCAGGGCGAGTATGCGCAGAACTACGAAGCCGAATATCCCGGTGAATTGATCAATCCCGTGACCGGCGAAATCAACCAGGAGATGGAACTGGCGATGGCCGCCGAACTGCTCTCCGTCAGCAACGAGCAGGAACTGGAGAACTTCCTGGGCGGCTTCTTCAAGAACGTCGCCCAGAAATTCCGCAACGTCGCGCGCGGTCCGCTGGGCGGCATGCTGGGCAATGCCCTGCGCGGTGCGGCGCGCTTCGCCCTGCCTGCGCTGGGCGGCGCGCTGGGCAGCATGATCCCAATCCCCGGCGTCGGCACCATGATTGGCAGGGCCGCCGGCAATATGGCGAAGAACGCGCTGGGCCTGGAGATGGAAGGCCTGTCGCACGAAGACCGCGAATTTGAAGTGGCGCGCCGCATCGTGCGCATCGGCGTCGAAGGCGCCCGCGCACTGGACAGCCTGCCGGAAGGCGAATTCACCAGCCAGCAGGAAATCGGCAGCATCCTGGGCAGCATCGCCGGCAAGATCCTGCCATCGATCGGCTCCGCCGTGCTGAACGGGCTGACCGGCCAGGCAACGGGCGGCGGCCAGGCCACCGGCGGTCTGGCTGGCAATATGCAGGTGACCAGCCCCGGCGGCTGGAATGTCCGCATCGGCGGCCAGGCGGGCGGCCAGGCCACTGCCGGTTCCGCGATCGGCGTCAACACCAACGCGCCCAACGTGCCGTTCCGCCCGTCGCCGGCGCCGCAGGTGCTGCCGTACCGCCCCGGCACCAACCACGGCGTCAATCCCGGCGTGCCGGCAGGTCCCGGCGGCCAGGTGCGCCGCCGCAGCGGCACCTGGGCCAAGGTCGGACGCAACGTCATCCTCTACAACGTGTACTCGCGCTGACATGCGCCGGGGAGATCGCGATGTCGCATGCCCAAGCCATCCGTATGATCGAGTACGAAGCGCAGTCGCTGCTCGAACGGCTGAACGAAGTACGGCCGTTCGCGCTGACCCTGCCGATGGTGGCCGCCGCCGCGCCCTCGGTGGCGGCGCAGGCGGCCATCGAAAAATTCCTGGCCGACGGCCGCAGCCAGTTGCGGCAGGCGGGGGAGCGCTTCCTGGACTGGCTGCGTTCGCCGGCCGGGACGCGCGCCGCGCCGGCCCAGATCCAGCGCCGTTACGCGATCGTGCGCATGCGCTTCCTGGACATGCTGACGCACTTCGACGTGTTCGCCGATGCGCTGGCGGAACGCAGCCAGCACAATTATGGCGAATGGCTTGGTGGACTGGACGTGCTGGCGGCGGACGCGTTGCAATTGCCCTGCCAGCCCTATGCCAGCCCGCCGGTGATCTGCCACCTGGACCGCGAGCCGGGTGCGGCGATCCGCCGCGTGCGGGCACGCCTGCCGGGCGGCGGCCAGACGCCGGTCGCCATCATTCGCATGCCGCGCGAACGCATGGTCGGCAGCGCCATCGCATCCTCGCTGGTGCATGAAGTCGGGCACCAGGCCGCCGCCCTGCTGGAACTGGTCGACCCGCTGCAGCAGGTGCTGGGCGCCGTGGCGGCCGCCCGGCCGGCGCAAGCCCAGTGGTGGCAGTGCCTGCGCTCCTGGATGTCGGAGATCATCGCCGACTTCTGGAGCGTGGGACGGGTCGGCATCGCCTCGACCCAAGGCCTGATGAGCGTGGTCAGCCTGCCGGCAGCCTTCGTCACCCGCTTCAGCGGCGACGACCCGCATCCACCGCCATGGATCCGGGTCAAGATCAGCTGCGCCATCGGCAATGCGCTGTACCCCGACCAGCAATGGCAGCAGCTGGCGGCCACCTGGGACGCCCTGTATCCCTTGCAGCAGGCCGCTCCGGAGGAAGCCGCCGCCTTCCGCGAACTGGAACGCATCATCCCGGAATTCGCGGCCTTGCTGGCGGGCTTCCGTCCCGCCAGCCTGGGCGGGCTGACGCTGGCCGACGCCTTGCCGCGGGCCGGCTGCATCCCGCCGCGGCTGCGCAGCGTGTGGCAGGAGCAGCGCCGCAACCCGGGCCGGCTGGCCCTGCTGCCGCCCACCCAGGCTTGCGCCGCCATCGGCCAGGCCAAGTTCGACGGCTGGCTCACGGCAACCGAGGAAGTAGCCTTGCTGCGAAGGCTGCTGCGCTTCTGGGCCCTGCACAGCACCGTCGACGCCCGTACCGTTTGCGCCCAGGCGCGCCCGGCGCCGCCGGCCGTGCTGATGACCATCTAATCCGAGACCAAGCAACAGGAGAGCAACATGGCTAAGAAACCAAGCAACACGCCAAAAGCGGCGGCGACGCCGGCGCCTTTGGCCACCAGCGCCAAGCTGGCGACGCCGGTCCCTGCCACGCCGCAGGCTGTGGCAACCGGCACGGCCGGAAAATCGGCAACCACAACCGGCCGCTACGAAACGCCATGCGAGCAGACGGCCTGCACCCAGACCGCGCCGCTGGCGGTGCAGCTGTACCGGCAAACGCCGGACCCTTCCCATGACCCGTACACCGCCTATTACCTGATGGTGCGCAGCGCCAACGAGTTCCTGAGCTACAACAACTTCGAGACCTTCCTGACCGGGGTATTGGGCACCCAGTCCAACTACCCCGGCCTGGCGCAGCTGCCGCCGTTTGAGAAGCTGGCCAGCATCGCCAGCTTCTTCGTGGCCTGCCACGGCGAATGGGTGAAGACCTGCTTCCAGCACGGCGTCAGCGCACAAGTCGGCGCCAGCCTGCAGGCGCCGAGCTTCGCCAACGCCAGTGCCACGCCGGCGCCCAGCGGCACCCTGCAGCCCTTCGACATGGACGAAGCGAACCGCATCTTCCACCCCTATAAACTGGACATCGCCCAACTGGCCGAACAAGCCAGGCTGCTGTTCGACAAACCGCAGCAAGGGCACGCGCTGACCCACGACGCGCACACAGTGGTGCAGAAGATGATCGCCAACCATCCGCAGGTGGCTTATTTGTCGGAAGATCAGATCAAGCGCGGCGAGTTCGACGGCTTCACCGAGTACAAGCTGGACAACCCCAGCATGGCGGAACTGATCTGGAACTACTGGCACGAGGAAGGCATGCTGGTGCAGGGCATCAACGCCATCACGCTGCGCTTCCAGAACCGGCTCTATCCTGGCGGCGACAAGCTGGCGCGCTGCAATATCTCGCACCTGCGGCCACTGACCAACCTGATCTGGGCCTATGTGCAGCACGAGCCGGAACGCCTGTCGCTGGCCCGCCGCGCCTACGAGTACGACCACCAGTACGGCCTGCGCCTGCGCGGCAGCGCGGTGCCGAACCTGGTGTCGGCCGACAGCCGCACCTCGTTCATCGAAGCCTTCCACCGCGTGCTGCAGGAGGCCTGCCGCTACTACCGCACCTCGATGGACACCACGATGCACGCCGACGCCTTCCCGATGCTGAACTGCCTGCGCGAACTGCACCTGATCCTGGCCGAGGGCAGCGACAACCAGTACAGCGACATGCCGGTGCAGGCGCGCGCCGAGATGCTGCTGCAGCAGTACATCCTGTCGCGGCCCGAGATCAGCGACTTCCTGGGCGGCAAACCGGGCGTGCCTTACCCCGAGCCATGGATGCCGCACCTGGATACCTTGCGCCAGGTCATGGGCTGGAACGACGCATCGATCCGCCACTACCACACGCTGGCCAATTGCGGCGAGATGATCCTGCTCAGCATCCGTCACCTGAACTGGTCGGACATCAAGGACTCCAGCCGCGCCGCCAACTGGCTGGCCGCCTGCCGTCCGGAGATCCAGAGCTATGTGCATTCCTACCGTGCGGTGACGGGCGTCGACCTGGGTGTGTTCGATACCCCGGTGGTGGCCGGCAACGAGTGGGCTGTGCAGCCGTCCGAACTGATTGGCCGCCGGCGCCAGGCCGCGCAACCGCGCATCACCCAGTAGCGGGGAGGCCGCCATGATGAACGGATATTCGAGCATCGGCCGGGCCATGCAGCAAGCCGGCCCGAGCGGCCAATGCCGCTGCCAGCAGCGCTGCGTGTGCCAGCCCGGCCGGCCCTGCCGCTGCAGTAGCGGCTGCAGCTGCAGCCACGCCGCCAGCGCGGCCGTGGAAAGCCGCACGCGTAACTGGATCGAGGCCGGCGAGTACGAGGTGCGCCCGCAGCGCAACCGCGCCTATGGCAGCGCGGTGCAGCGCGCCCGGGCACGCAGCCTGCTGCAGCAGCGGCAGGCGCGCCAGGCCGATTGGGCACGGCGCACACGCCTGAACGGCATGTTCGCGCGCCGCTTCAATTGGGGACCTCAGATGGGCCAGGTGGGCCGCGCCATCGGCAGTCCCACGCCGCGGCCGGACAGCCAGCGCCTGATGTTTGCGCTGGCGCGCTGGCAGCGGCAGCAAGGCTTGCCGCCCACCGGCATCCTGACCCCGGCCCTGTGGCGCCGCCTGCAGGCATTGCTGCGCGCACGGCCGGCTGTCCAGCCGGTGTATGTGGCGCCCTACCCGGCGCCATATCCGGCCCCGCATTCGGCCCCGCAGCCGGCCGCCTACCCGGGTCCGGCCGGCGGCCAGTATGCTCAGCCGGATGCCCAAACGTACGCGCCGCCTGCCGCCGCGCCGTTCGACCCGCAGCCCGAACCGCAGTTCGAGCCTCAGTTCGGGCAGCAGCCGGATGCGGCAGCAGGGGGCGTGGCCGGGCCGGCGCCGGACGACGCGGCGCTGCCGCTGCCGGGCGACCCCGGCGAGCCGGGTGGGGAAAGCAATGAGTACGCCCCCATCGGCTTCCGCAGCCGCCATCCCTACGCCTACCAGGCCATGGGGCAGCCATGATCATCGATGCCCATTGCCACGCGGGGCCGGGAGACGGCTTTACCGGCCCCTGGGACACCTGCGCCCCGCTCGGCGACTACAGCGCCAGGGCGCGGCGCGCAGGTATCACGCACACGATGATCTGGGCCGCCTTCCACACCGACTACGCCGTCGCCAACGAAGCCGTGGCGGGCATCGTCAAGCGCGAACCGGAACGCTACAGCGCACTGGCCTTTGTGCACGCGGCGCGCGACCGCGGGCGCATCGGCCAGATGGTGGAGCGGGCGGTGCGGGTGCACGGCTTCCGCGGCATCAAATGCCATCGCGCCGATGCCCGCATCACGCGCGAAATCTGCGATGTCGCGGCGCGCCTGCAGGTGCCAATCCTGTACGACGTGTTCGGCGAAGTGGAGTCGGTCAGGCTGTTCGCACCGGCCTACAGCAGCGTCAACTTCATCATCCCGCATATGGGCAGCTATGCGGACGACTGGCGCCACCAGCGCAACCTCGTCGACATCCTGGTACGTTACCCGAATGTGTACACCGACACCGCCGGCGTGCGCAATTTCGACAACCTGGTGGAGGCCATCGAGCGCGCCGGCGTGCACAAGGTGCTGTTCGGCTCCGACGGGCCATGGATACACCCTGGCGTGGAACTGGCCAAGGTGCGCGAGCTGATCGTGGAACTCAAGCTCGACGAACGGCGCTCCGCGCAGCTAATGGGCGGCAACGCGGCCGCGATCTTCGGCCTCAATGCCGCACATCATGCCCGCGCGCGGCAGCCTTCCGCAGGTGTAGCGCACGCGGCGTGACACCCAGCCAGTTGGCAGCGGCGGTGATGGATTCCGACTGGTCCAGCGCCAGTTGCACCGCCGCTGCCTCCACCATCTTCCCCAGCTCCTTCAGGCCAACGTTGGCCTGC
>JBCNOX010000035.1:0-18819 GCA_039593645.1 Pseudoduganella sp. | reverse complement strand
TGATCATGGAGCCTTCCTTCAAGCCTCGCAGCACGAGGACTGCTCGCGTACGTTCAGCCTGCTCAATCAACTTGCGCAGCGCCCCCTCGGGCATCGCAAAGCTGACGAAGACGAGCAACTGTGGTCCATGCTCCAGCACCCGGCCGGCGGCGGAAACGCCCGCCGCCTCGAACCCGCGTGCGACGGAAGCCACATCTACCGACGCGCCCTGCAGCGGCTGCGGTAAGCGATCGAGCCTTGGGACACCGGTAGCCTGGCCCGGCTTCGGCGCGCTTGGCTGCGCTGGCGTCGCGACGCCTGCAGCCCCGTTCCCGGCAAAGCCCGGCTGCGACACACCGAGGCATAGGCCCGCAATAGGGACCGCCAACAGCGCCTTCCAGGATTTCAGGGAGATTGCGTTAGTAGCCAACACAGCAGTTCCTTTTTCTGAAAAGCATGAATGCGAAATCCTCACCCTTAACCGGATATTCCTTGCCTGCGCCCCAAAGCACGGTGGTACGACCGAACGGTTGGCAACAACGTCCAAGGATCTTGCCGGTGCTGGGAATCGGGAAGGTCAGCTGGGTCTTGTACGCAGCCTTGTCCATCACCGGGAGGAAGTACGGACCGCACAGGCCGGCCGCACCATGACTGCCCCAGGCCAGAAGTTCGCGGTGCATCTTGGCTGTCAACCGCTGCATCAGCAATTCGGCCGTTCGTACACCACCGAGGTGATAAATACTGTGCCCGTCCAGCGGGTAAAGGCTCCCCTGGCACCCGGCGCACCAAAACAATTCCGATCGCGCAAACCCCGCCGTGGCGGCGACGCAATCGGCCGCGCAGGCTGCCACCGCGACGGGATTGGCAAACAGCGCGGCTTCGGGATTGAGAATCAGTGTCAGCTCATCGTCATTCCACAGCGGGTCAACTTCCGTGAGGTAGGCCAGATCGAACGATGCGCGCTCCAGGCATGGAAAGTCCGCAACGACCTGCAGCCAGTACAGCACTGGATTCACGTAAAAATGGGCCTGGTAAAAGCTATTCTGATCGCCAGTACCATCGGTATAGCGGCCGGCATCAGGCGCCGCGATACCCGGATTCAGGTCGACACCGCCCAGCGAGACCAGGCAGAACGAACGGCGTACCACTTCCACATGCCGGGCTGGCTCCCAGAAGCCGATCGACAACCCAACGGTCGGATTGACGCCGCAACTGCAAATGGGTGAAGCGGGATTTCGAATGTCTTCCTGGCCACCGATACTGGCCAGCGTGCCCCCGCCCAGGGAAATCGGCATGATGCAGCTCCAGCAGATATCGGTGATCGGGTTCGGGAATCGCCCTTGGCACGTCGTCACGCCGGCGGCATTGGCCGTGGCCGCCATCAGGCCAAGCAGCAACGTCGCCCCCGCCCGCACCAGTGCGCGCGAGAGCATGGTCATTCCCTCAAATTTCGTCACAAGCAAAGGCAGCTTCATCGCGGTTCCCCTTCCCTGTCATGAGGCAGGCACCAGTTCGTCAACCCGCAAACGGCGCCCCTCCTGCGACACCATGGCCGGCACCCGCTCGATCCGCAGGCGCTTGACCAGTACGCCCCTCTGGTCGTAATACACCGGAACCTTCCAGCGCTGCATCAGGTCGATATACGAGCCACCAACCAGCACCGGTTTGACTTTCGTCGTCTCCGCTTTTGCCAAGCGTTCGGCCATGGCGACCTGACGCTCATCGCGTCCGTCGAAGAAGAACAGCCTTCGGCTCATCGAAACAATATCGAGCGGATTGGCACGGGTACCGGCAGCGAACAACGGACGTCCATTACCATCGGCGATATTCCGGTCCAGCACGTAGGTCGGATCGACAAAGAACGTCCGCGGCACGGCCACAACAGGGAGTTGCAACGGCGTTGGCGCCAGTACTGCCTGCTTTCCACGTGAAACAATCTGCTCCTGAATGCGCGCCAGCTCGCCACTCTGTTCCTTGGCACGCAGGCGCGCTTCGATCATCTTCAACAGGTGTTCTTCGGCGATGGGATAGGTCGGCCCGACCACGCCCAGCGACTCGGCGCAGGCGGTGCAGCAAACGCACCCGCAACATAAGGCAATGAGACACCGCGTCGACAATCGTTTCATCGCTGCCCCCTAAAAGATCGGTCGCACCACCGCAATCACGTCGCTGGCGTGCACCAAGCCACTGATGCGATAGCGCGAATCGAAGCTATCCGGACTCGTACCCTGCATATAGAAGTAGTGAGGCGGTATGACGCTGGGTTCAATCGGTTCCAATGGAAGCCTGCTCACCGTCGCGAACAGTTTGGCCTGACCAACGTCAACGCCATTGACCAGCACCCGCCGTCCTTCGACCCGCACCTCATCGCCCCCGATACCTGCTACGCGCTTAAAGAAAGGCTGCCGAGCAAGACCCGGGAAATGCCTGGTCGCGGCGCCGCCGAACGCATAGATGACATAGTCCCCCCGCGCAATTGCGCCTGTCCTACGTTCGATGAAGGCCACCGTATACGGCAGGCTGGGTGTCACATTGAATAAGAGCGGAACATGCGGCACCGGGTCGAAAAAGATGCGCGCCATTGCCAGCGTCCAGATCAGCGCAAGCGGCAGGTAGAGGTACAAGCGCTGCCGGGCATGGGTCAGGAAATTGCGCATCATCGCAGCACCCGTTGACGAAGCAGAGGGGTCAGATCCCGCACGTCCGGCCGCATCCCAACCACCAGGGAACGGTCGACCACGAGGCATCCACAGTCTTGACCCAGTTTTGCCATTTCGGTCGAAATCCGTTCTGCGAACTGGCGGGCGTTGATTGCTGCCTGCGCCCGCTCTGCGTCTCCGGCGCCCGAGGAAAGTGCTTTGATCAAGCGCGCTTCCTGTTCGCGGTAAACTTGGACCGCATCCACCACGCCGATCGCCGTGGCTGGCCGCACGATCACGCGGTCATAGACCGCGATGCCGGCCAGCGTCGAAGCGATGCACATGGCCAGTTGCGGAATCAGTGGATGCATGATTGCCCCCTTGCCGCGAGCACCATTTGAATGGCCTCGTCAATGCTGTAGCCTTGCGCCCGCAGTTCATCGATCGGCTTGTTATCCTCGATCTTGTTCGAGAAGAGCAGGTGCGTCGCCGGGTCGAGCACCAGCCTGGCGACACCCTCGCCGACCGGCGAAGAGACGTAGATCTCCGCAAACGCCCCCGCCTCGGTGCGTAACGAGTTCAGAAGGCGCTTTTTCGATTCGTCCATCAACAGCCGGCCTTTGCGCCCCAGCAGCTCAATCGATTCCGGCTTCTGGCGCAGGAGGAATACCCAATCAGAACAGTTGAAAGCGGCTTCCATTTGCGCCGAACCGTAATAGTCATCACCGCCCTGCGTGGCGGTGACCAGGGACCCGCCGTATTTCCGAGCGCGACGAGCCGCTTCCTCCACCACGGCGGCTTTGATCGGATCATCACAGCCGATCTCGCCAAGCTGCTGCTTCGTCTCATCGATAAACAGCACCTTGCGCCGATTGCGCGTCAAGTACATTTCGCCCGTGATCTGATAAAGAAGCAGGATGTTGACCACGGCGTGCAGGTCCGGCCGGCGCTTCAGCTCTTCGTTCTCGATCACAATGAAGTCATTGCTGAAATCGACGTTGTTGGCGCCTTCGAAGAAGCGCTCATACTGCCCGCCCTTGGCGTAGGGATTCAGCATGATCGCAAGGTCTTTGATACGCTGGTCGTTGACGATCCCGAGGTCGCGGATGGAACCTTTCATGAAGGCGTCCCGCAGGCAGGTCATGGTCATTTCCCGCCCATACATCTTCCATTGCGTGAGCAGCATGGTCGAGATTGCTTTGTACTGGACCTCTTCCAGTGGATGCTGCATGGAGCACATCTTGGCGATCGCCGGGACCAGCATGTCCATGTCGTCGCAGATGTCGTTGATCCGTGAATACGGGTTCAAACAGATCTTGCTTTGTGGCGTGAATTCGATATATGTGCCGTCGGCTTTCCGGCACAGCTTTTCGAACGAACGCCCCAAGTCCAGCATCCACACCTTTGCCCCGACCGACCGGTAGGACCAGGCCAACTCGTTGAGGAAGACCGATTTCCCCGAACCCGGGGCGCCGATCACCGCCGCATTCGCGTTACCCAGATCGTTGTCGAACAAATCGAGCGTCGTGACCTGGCCGCGGCGACCGGCCATAATCACCGTTGGCGTTTTGGTTCCGCGCCATTCACCGATCAGCGGCGCCAGATGAATAGCATTGGACATCGACTTGCGCGTCACCCGGCGCATTTTCTTCAGGTCGCGGTGAAAGTCCGGCGTCAGGGTCATCGGCAAGCTCGCCAGCAGTGCCTGCCTGTGCATGTAGATGTCAGCGTTCAGCTCAAAGCCACGGGCCCGCCAGATCGCGCGCGCCGTTTCGCAGGCACTGGCCGCCTTGTCCGGTGTCGTGAAAATCGCCAACTGGTGGTACATCGAGACTAGGGCGCCGCCCACGTCGTAGGCGTCGGCTGCCGCCTTCCAGTCCTTGTGCTTCTTCTCCACGTCCGGCATGATGGCGGCCATCTTGCTGCCGGCGTTCTGAGTGGCGCGGAAGTTGTTGGTCGTCACCGCGGCTTTCGTCTCGATCGGATCAAGAATATGCACGCCCATCGTCAGCAGGAAAGGTGCGTTGTATTGCAGCGCTGGCTGCATCAAGTCGCCGATCAGGCCACCCATCTGCCACAGTCCAAACCGTTCCGGGAAGGACTTGATCGACATGAAGCGGGCTTCCATCTTCGCCTCGTCCCCGAGCCGGGACAGGAGAAGTCCTTCCGCGTGCGCGTCCTGAACGGTATCGAAGTCGACGATCTGGTCGCAGATTTCACGGCCGTCGTCGTAGTTGACCTTGACCTGATCGTCGCGCGTCAGGCGATCGGCATTTACGAACTGGGCGCACCAGTTGATCAGGTCATCGACGCCGCACACCGAATTCGGGAACGATGCAGCATTCAGGGTCACGGACATCGAGTCGCGCAGCTCGCGCAGTTCCTGGCAGCGCGCCTCGTCGTCACCCCGGCCTGGCACACACACACTGATCATCAGACGAAAGTCCTTGATCGTGAAGTGGTAACCGTTGGTCAGCGATTTCTTGGTGCCGCTCATCAGATGCCCGACGCGCTGCCTGGCCAGAGTGCGGAACAGGTTTTCATTGCGTGCGGGACGGCCGTGCTCGCGGCTGCGCTCGTACTGGTCTTCATCCTCCATACGCTGGTTGGCGTATGCGGTCAGGATCTTCCTCACCTGTGGTGAACCGAATAGGTGGATCTGAATGCCAGTGTTTTTCGGGAAGGAATACAGGCTTTGCAAGACCTCGACCATCGGCTCGTCGGCGCCACTCTGCGGCATCACCTCCAGCATGAAACCCAGGCTGCCCTGGCGATTAATGAAAATCTTGTCGTCGCGCGAGTACGCGCGGTACGGCAACCACGAGGCGAACTGTTCCGACGACGTTTCCGGCTCGCGCTGCAAGCCAAGCCAGTCCATGATGTGCCGTAGGCCTCCCGGCTGGCTGCGTTCTTCAAAGAATGCGTGCATGATGGCTCCCTCGGCTAGCGACCACTCATTTGACCGCTCACACCGCCCGCTTCAAGTGGGTGCGCGGCCATAGGAAGTCCTGTTGGCGATCCATTGGATAATCCGGCGGGAGCCGGTGATTGAGCGGTAACCGTCAGCCCAGGCTCCTTTGTGGGCGCACGCAACGGTGCATATGCCTCACGCACCTGCCGCTGGACGTGGTCGAGCATCCATTTGCCCTGGTCGACCCGGACGTACACATAGGACTGGTCAACGAGGTCGTGATCTGCGTCCTCCCAAGGCTTGATCCACAGGCGGAGAATGCGCGGAGACGATCGCAATGGCTGCGGCTCGTAGCCGGCACCACCCACCGTCGCGTGATCAATCGGAAGATTTGCGCGTCGTTCCAATGAGGCCTTCATCAGAGGCGCTGATGGTACAGGCTGCGCGCCTGCCCCTGCCGCCGGGAGTCGGGTAGTTCCTCGGACCGAGTTGTAGTAATTGCCGGAAACCGACTGGCATTGGACACCGGCGGGCGCTTTACAACCGTACTGCTCCGAACCGCCCAGGCCTGACATGTTGCCGCAACCAACCATCAGCAGGCCAAGCACCGCGCCACAACAGGCTTTCACTGGATTTTCAAGGCATTGACGTCGCATGATGCGTTTCCTCCATCTGCGGGGTTTTCGATTGGTTGGGGCTCAGGCGGGACTCCAGCTCTTCGGCCGTCAGCAAGCCGGGAACCAGGGTTCCATCGGCGAAAAGGAGCGTCGGCGTCGCGCCGACGCGCAGCCTTAAGGCCAGCAGCCTGTTACGCTCAAGCGGGTGTGCGCATGTGCCCTTTGCATTCGAGGGAGTTGCGGAGCCCGCCATGGCGGCCGCGTATGCCGCCGGACGGTCCTTGGCGCACCAGATCGCAAGCGGCAACGACTCTCCCTGGAACGGGAGCAGGTAGTAGCGGATCGTCACGTTCGTCAGCTCGCGCAAGTGGCGCTCCAGCTCCCGGCAATAGCCGCACGCAGGATCGGTGAAGACCGATAATTCGCGCCGCCCATCGCCGCGCACGACGGTAACGGCATCTGCGACCGGCATCGGGCCGGTATAGGACGCTGCCGCGACTCCCTGACCTGTGGCGCTCGGCGGCTTCGCGCCGGATCTGGACATCCGTGTCGCCGTCAGGTCGCGCATCGTTTTCAGATCAACAAGGCGACCGAAGACCATGTAGCGGGGGTTCTTGGCCGATACAAAAGCCACGTTGGCGCCCATCCAGATCTCGTAGACGCCAGGGATCGGCGTGCGCAGAACGCGGTCGAACACCGTCGCGGGATATGCTTTGCGCACTTCAGCCAGCACGCGCTCTTCGTCAGGCGTACTGTGTGCTTGCTGAAGTACCAGGCCAAGCACCGCCGCCACGATAGGTTTAGCGGCGGGCTTCATCGTCACCCCCGTCGGCATCATGGACAGGCCCTTCGTCCGCCAACCGCTCACTGCCCGGCAACGGCAGCGGCAAGCGAACGCCACGCGTCAACACGACATCGACTGCGCGCTTACCGTCAATCTCGATCACCGGGAATGTCTGTTCGGCGAGACGGATGTAATAGTTGGCAAGCTGGTCCAGCGCACGGCCCACGCCCCCGCCAATGCCGCGGCGCATCTGTTCCCCGGTACCATCCGGTCCCGTGACCAGGCGGCCGAACGCGGATTCAGTGTAAGTCGAACCGCCTTGCGAAAAAGCCTGGCCAATGCCGCTCGCAATCCCGGCCCGCAGTGCGTTCGCCAACAACTGCCCCTGCTTGTTCACGAGCCGGCCTCGCATCCCAAGCTTGCCGTCTTCCCCATACACGTTCCCCTCGATCTTGACCTCGATGACGCTCCGGTCATGCCGGATACAGGTTAAGTTGCTGGTACGGATATAGGCGCGTTCGGAGGCAATGTCCCCGAATCCCGACCCGATCACCATGCACTCCTGAACCTCTGCCCTGAACTGATTTGGCAGCACCGCGTTGTCGGTCAGGCGAATCACCACCGGCAAGGGGTTGCCCTGAGCCTGGCCACCCGTCGGCGCATCTATGCCGCCAAGGAGCTCGCCATGCATGAACCCTACAGGCAGATAAGATTCGAGCCGCTCGCCCTTGCCTCGGGCCTCGCCGGTGCCACTGTCCGTGATGCCAGCGGCTTGATCCTTTATCGCAGCGCGCCCGGGGTTTCCCAAAACAACCCTGACCATCGCGGGCGCGGGTTCGTCGATTCGCGCGCCTCCGGGCGCGCCAGATACGGGACTCGTGTTGCCAACCACTGCGGGTACCTCGGGCGGATATGCCGTTGGCGTTGCGGAAGGAACCGGGGAACGAGGGACATTTGCCGGTACAGGTGGTATTTCCGGGGCCGCTGGCGGTGCGACGCTTGGCGGTGCCGCCTCCTTCTTTTCCAGCTCGGCGAGT
The DNA here is from genome assembly GCA_039593645.1 of Pseudoduganella sp. Lineage (GTDB taxonomy): Bacteria > Pseudomonadota > Gammaproteobacteria > Burkholderiales > Burkholderiaceae_D > Rugamonas. The sequence continues at coordinate 10,852 of JBCNOX010000035.1, read as the reverse complement.
CTTTGCAGAATCTGTGCTTCGTTTGCCTTGCGATCAGCATTGAATTTCTCCTGGCCTTCACGATCAACTTTGTACTGCGCTAGTTCCTTACCGGCGGTGCCAAGCCACTGGTCTACCGGTGCGACCTGCATCGGCACGACGCCACCAGCCAGCTCGGGATTGGTGACAGTCGTTCCATGCGACTGCGGAGCGGCCGGTGCGGCGGCCGGTTGCGAAGAAAGCGCCAGGAAAGCCCAGAAAACGCCTACCCCGCCACCGATCACGCCTGTGGCCAGCAGGTACTGCTTTTGGCGTGGGCTGATCCGGTCGAGGAGCGTATGCCATTTGGTATCGATTTTCATGGCCTAACCTCCTGAGTCCGAATCACGTAAACGCTGGTCGCGTCTCCTGGCTGCAGATTGTGGTGTTCGATGGCGACCGCCACGACTCCGCCCTCTTCGCGGTCAAACTCCTGCTCAGCGAGAACCATCGGCGTCGCGCTTACGTTCGTCAGGGAGTACAACTCGCCGATCAAATCCTGTCCTTCCACTTTGCGCACCAGCTTGAAGTCCGCCTCTTTCCACAGTTCGATCGGGCGTTCCATGTCTTCCACGCGGTAAGCGGCGCCTGGCCGAGCCGATGCCATGGCAACCAGCATGCCCTTTACCGCTCGCACATGGCTGGCCGAGCGTTGGGGGCGCGTCGCTGGGGAACCCTGCCGAGGAGAGCGGTCGTCGATCACAATCGTGTCCGCCTCGATGTCGGCCCGGCGCAAGCGCAGCGTGTACGTCGCGCGCGGCGAGGATACAAACAGGCTGATTGGCTTATCGCCCGCTCCCACGGGACTGACAAAGACTTCGCCTCGCTCCAGGTCACAGTTCAACATTACGTCGCCACGAGCGTTCGTCACTGGTGCTTGGGAGGAAGGAATGACTGCCCCTGCCGTTCCCGCATCCGGTGGCCGTGGATCGCAGCCTGTACTGCTCTGCACGTTTCCCACCACATCGACAATCCGGTCACCCTGGATGCGGATACGCGTTGGGGCGTCTTTCGCGATGGCCGCTTCAATCGTGGCGCCATCCTTCGCGGGGCGTACCTGCTCCGCGGAGCACATGGCACTAGCGCACAGCGCTATTAGCCATGGCAACGTTTTTCGGTTCATTGGGTGCCTCCTCGAACGTTTTAAGGTGCGTGCGGCCGCCACGGTAGACAAATCGGGCAACGTACCGCTTGAGAGCCACTGAGGTTTCCTGTCCATTGATGTAGGTGCGCAACCGGCCTGTCAGGAATACCTGCTGCTTTTCTTCGTCAGGTTCCAGCTGCTGCAGCAGGAAATAGGTGCTGGCGTTGAGTTTCTTGAGCCGCTCCGCTTCAACTTCCTGCCGGATTTTCAGTTTTCCGTGCTCCGCCGGCTCGACGAAACTGAGCAAAGCGTCCTTCTTCCAATTGATCGTCCCGGGCGTCACGTCGAGCATGAGCCAGGCCACATAGCCGCTCATCTGCTCAAGGTAGGAATTGCTGACCTTTTCGCCGGACACCCAGAAGGACTCAGTGACATGTGGCGGCGTGACGATCACTTTCTGGGCGCCGAGTATCGAGTAGATGATCAGCAGGGCCACGGAAAGGCATCCAACCAGCCCTCCGATCGTCAGGCGCTGGCTTCGTATGAGTCGCCGGTTGCTCTTCAAGTCCTCTTGGTACTTTCCATCGTCCATCGTGTTCTCCTCAGCCCACCATCCGGCGGATATGCGACGGCGGCGTCGCGCGCATGGCGCTCACCGGGTTGGTCGGCAGATGCCAGTACATCCAATGCATGGCGAATGCGGGATGCTTGTCGCTTTTGATGCGTGCCAGCCACCGGCTGGCAAAGAAGCCCACCGAGACGGCCAGGCAAAATGCCAGCTTGGAGCCGCCCAGGTACCCAACAAACATCATGAAAAGGACGGGTGCAGCGACGTCCACATCCCACAACCCGATCTTCCATTGATCGTCCAGCCTTCGAGGTATGTAAGTGTCGGCAAGCATCCCGTCCTCCTTCCAGCGATCTTCAAATGACCGCACCCATGATGGCCCCGGCGATCACCAGGCCAACCGCCGCAAAAATAGCCAGGCCGATGTAAAACAGGACCGGGCCAAAATTGCGCAGCGCGGCCAGCGAGATCAGTGCCACCACGAACCCGATGAAGCCCACCAGCGCCTTGACACCTGGTGCCAACGCCGCCAGTTGCGTGAGCGCCGACACCAGCGGGCCCGTGATGCCGCCGAAGGCGACCAGGTCGATCGCGTGCGAAGGGAATGCCGCGCACAGACCGAGTACGATGAGAGCAAACAGCGCCATCGCGTTCGCGATGCGTTTTGGCGGCGCTGCGGCCCCGTCTGCCCCCACGGGCAGTTTCATAACGTTCATACATACCTCCATCTTTCAAAAGACTGCGCGCCTATCTGACGTATCCGGCCGGGCGCCAACTCAGCCGATAAACTGTTTCCACAGGCGGCGCCCTCGCCAGCCACGGACTCCGCGCGGCCGCCTGCCGCAATACGTGCCAAGCGTTCATTGCGCTGACCTTGGCGCCTGGTAAAAGGAGACCTCCGCCCGCCGGTTCAGTTGCCGGCCAGATTCCGCCTCATTGGCAGCGGCGTAACAGCAGCGGGCCTGGGCGTCGAGCTCGATGCGACTTTGGGTGGCACCACCTTTCCGGTGCAGGTACGTCGCGACGGCCTGAGCCCGAGCGTGGGCCAACCGGCGGTTCACCTCATCGCCGCCCGTGCTGTCGGTACGCCCGCTGACGACGATGCGCTGCGCTTCGCGCGCGACCTCGGCGAATTGCGTCAGCGTGGCTTGTGCTCGCTGGTCCAGCCCTGCCGAACCGGTGGCGAAGTGAACGACGGCGGTTTCGACCGGTGGGCGCTCAGCCCGGACCGGCGCAGTGGCCATCGCAGTGGGCCCATCCGCTGGTTCGTGGGATGCCAATCCGATTGCGGCAACGGTTTTTGGCGTCACGTGAGGGCACGCCGGTTGTACACAGCGGGCGAAATGCGCGCCCTCCCCAGTGCCGACTTGCCGAATGTCGTAAGTACGATCGATGATGATGCCACTGTACTCATGGCGCGTAGGCGGCAGTGTTTCCTGATGCGGGGCGAACGTCCCGCAGCCCGACGCGACGCCAAGGCATGCCACGGCGGCAAGCGTGGATAGGCGGGCGCTCCAACGCAAGGGTGCGGTTTTCATCCCGGCCTCACGTGAACGATGGCTTGGCTTGCCGCTGGAGCGGTCATACCCGCACTAGATAAATGACTGCCGACGAGGAATCGGTAGACACGCCAGGCGTAGCGCATACGCACCCGCAAGCACTGCTGCGGTGTCAACGTGACGCACGAAGCGTTATAAGCGCCGACCGCTTCCCAAGTCCGCCCGTGGCGCGCCATCTTCTCCGCGAGGATGCGCGCGCCGGCATGGATATTGGTGCATGGGTCGAGCAACTGCTCCTGCGTGACGCCAAGATTACTCAGTATCCTGGCGTCGGAATTGATCTGCATGACGCCGATGTCGACCGTCCTTGTCTTCCCAAAGTGCGAACGATTCACGGCGCGGGGATTGAGGGACGATTCGGCCTTGGCAACTGCGATCAGGAGCGGCGCCGGGACCGAGTACTTTTCGGCAGCTTGCTCCCAGCAGGCGCTGGCAAGCCCGGGCGAGAGCAAAGCCAGAATGACGGCAATGGTGTGGTTCGCGTTCATGGCAGACAGAGGCATACCCAGAAATGGACAATCAATTCCCTCGCGGTCTGGAGGGGCTACTGGTGGTCTTCGGGTAGGCCTGGCAGGTCTGCCAAGCGGGGTAACTACAGGGGGCCACGCGCTTTATCAGCGCGGGCTGAAATCAACAATTACAGCAAGCTAGCTGCGGCGCGCTGAGCGATATTTCGCCGGGCATAATCGAATACTCTTTGAGCGGCACGGGGCTCCTCAAGCGCCAACGCCACGCACGCTGTCGTAAAATGGTCCAACTTGAATTGCGGGTGAGGATGGCGATTCTGCTCGGACTTCTGCAGCGCCAGCAGCAGCAAATACTGCGGGCGCCAGATAGCTTCCTGCCGGCGTGCGGTCTCCTGGTCGCGGAGAACCAACTTCGTGTGCAGAAAGGTGAATACGCGTTTCACTGGATCGAGTCCATCGAACACCAGGGAGACACAGCCACTGATCAGATCCGGATACCTCAGCTTCGGCGAGCAATTTCCGGCATCGCTATAGAGTGCTTCGAGCGCCTGGAATTCTTCAATCCAGATGCGGGTGGCCACCGTATCGGCCCGACGCCGTGAATCGCAGTCGGCGCTGGACGCGATCAATGGCTGATGTTGCGGGTGATCGGTAAGTGAACGCACAGTATCCATAGTGGTTCCAGTGGTTTGATTACTAGGTGAGGACAGCATACCGTCGCTTCACGACTAAATCTCCCTGAAAGGGTACGCCAAAAAGTGGGGCTTTCATTGGTTGGCAAGCGACCAAGTGTTCAATTCCGGTGAACACCTGAATGCACTGGCATTTCTGATCGTCTGTTGGATCAAGCGCGAAGAACATCTCCAGACACCTCGTGCACAACTGTCCTCCTTACTGACCAGACCAGTCTTCCGCAAAAAGGCTAACTTGATGCCCACCCGCGAATACCAGTGTCAATAACCCGAACTGGATTTGCGTACCTGATAATTTGCTAACCGAAGTTACATCGCAGTGGTCCATTCGATGCGACGGTCCGGCTTGACTCAAATATCGGCATCGAGCATGTTGAACGCGCCAGTCTTGGAATCAGGCTCTATACTTCGCGAGAACTCATTAAGGCGTATCGGGGCGAAAAGGGCTGTTTCGGATGCAGAGCATGGAACGACATTTACGGTGACGGTGCCGCGAACTCGCATGTCAGCGGGCCATGGCTAGCGGATTACATCGCTTCACTTTATCTTCAGCGAGATCGTATTGAGATCTGGTCATCTTCGAATAGAGGTAATCAATGCCAGCCCTCCCGCTCTCGCCTTGCGACGCCCAAACGATCTGCTTAGCATAGACGTACGCCTTCGTCAGTTCGACCTGGCCAAAGCCGCCGACGTCATACTGTTCGGCCATGAACGCCATGGCGGGCGCGAAACCTATCGCTGCCGCCCGCCGTCCGAACTGTTCGGAAAGACTCAGATAATAGTGAACTTGATTGGGGTCTGCGTCCGTATACTCCAGGTACTTGGCCTGAGTGAGCGCACCTTTTGCAGCGGCCAACATTGCCTCTGGCGCACCATCCATGCGTTCGTCCTGAATGAGTGTGAGTGGTGCGGCAACATCGCGCTCGGGAATGGCAGCGCAAAGTTGTGACGTTATCTGCATAAGCGAGTCGATGCTCACGAAGGATAAGTCGGCATTCGCGCCAATTTTCGAACACTTCGTTGCCAGCACATAAGCCGCCATTCGTTCGGCCAAGGTCGTTGTTTCGGCCATGCGCCGATAGCCGCCCGCGGCAACTGCCGCATCGAGTTCTTTCTCGATGTTGCGATGAAACTCAGGATTCGGCTCGATCAATTCGTTTACATTTGTTATGTCGCAGTCCTGGCCGGATGGAGGCGTTACCGATACGGCAGGCACGCGCAGGCCAACAGTACTTGCAGTAGGTGTGAACTTTGTCGGTGGAGCATTCTTAAAGTCGTCGTCAGTTGACACTAAGGAACGATAGGAGAAATATCCAGCACTCAACACCATCAACAGTGAACAAAATTCTTTCTTCATATTGCCAAGGCCTAAGTAGTGGCGCGAAAACCTGCTGCTTTCATGCCTCGGTCAAAGAGCTCTACATTTCCTTGTTCAGGCCAGCCTGAGAACCTGAATGCCAACACACCATCTTTGAAGAAGTAGAAGTTTGGGGTGCTCCAGTGTGTAATTTCGCGCCAGTCGTCGGCACGCCGTGCGATGGAGAAACGGAAGTCAGGATAGGCAGCATTCCATTTTGCGAGGGCCGCCGCGTCGAAATTACGTTCCATCCGCATTAGCCACTTAAACCGAGCATGCGTTTCCCGAAAATCATGCATCTTGGCGATGGCTCTCATACTCGCTAGGGAAAAATGGCATAGGGCCGACGACACGACAATCAAGAAGGGGCCCGGAGGCAAAGAAAACTCCTTGGAAGTCATGTTTGTGCCAATGGCATCGAGCACCCATTCCTGGAGCGCCGTGCCGACTGGCGTTTCGACGATAGTTGGCAATGGGGAAAGTGCCAAATGTGGATACGTCTCGGAGAATGTGCGCGCCTGCGAGAACGCCTCCGCCGCAATATAAGACTGATACACGTCTTTGCCACGCGCTAGATCCACATAGCCAGCCTCATGCAGAAGCGAGAAATATTTCTCCATCTGTCTCACATGAAGAGTTTGCGAGCTATAGAAAGCAGTCAAATTGGCCGCATCAAACAGTGTTTTCAATGATTCGATATCACCCTCGATGCCCTCTGCCCGCACGTCATGAAACAGTCTTTCATAGGCCGCGGCCACGTCGTGCCGCATTTGTGCAGTGGGGATCGGCGCTGAACTGATCTCTTCAGATATCCGTACTAGCTGCGTGTATTTATTCTGGTAGCGATTTCCGGATTTGCCCGCGGCAGGTACCGCAAGCCCGATAAACGCTAGTCCCAGTGATTTCAGGAAGCTTGATCGTCGCATCGTTAAGCGGCCTGGTAAGGCCGCCCCAGTTAATCAGCAATCAGCAATTCCTGGTGCAGATATGATTGAAGGTATATGAACACGTTGCGCGAGCCACACATGCATAGTTCTGGTAGTCGACCGGGGCTCCCGTACCTGGGCCCGAGCCGCCCGAACCGCTATCGCCACCGCCTGGCGAAGTGCCACCGCCTGGCGAAGTGCCGCCACCTGGTCCCGAGCCCCCACCCGGGGTCCCAGGTACCGGATGGCATTCGTCCACCACATCTGTGTGCATGCCGCCGTCACTTAACAGTTGCGCATCGAGCTTGCTAGCAACCTTTGCTTTCTTGAACAGGGAGATATTTTGCTGGCTGCCAACCAGGGCGAGGATGGCGTAAATTTGGCTGACCGTCAGTTCCTTTTGTAAGACGCCATAGTTATAGCCAGTCAATCCATGCTCGTTGAATGTCAACGAGTTGAGAAACTCTTGGCGTCCCTGTGGCGACAGTGCCGCAAGTGGGGATCCCTGCGACTGCAAAGCCATGTGCGATTTCATCTGCGCCATGTTACGTACAGGGGCCGAAAACGCCATAAACGTGCCATGCTTTTGAGTCTGCGAATTGGTGCCAATAACCTGAGGTTGATCTTCGATGTCGCATGACGCGTGCGCGAATGAAGTTAAAAGTAGTGCGGCGACAGCCAGAATTTTCTTTGACACTAAACACTCCTTAATATGTTGAAACCGCGGTTGATTGTTCGGAAATGCATAGTATCAGTAAATTAATCTTGCAAAAATCGCACATTCTCACAAGAAAGCTTTCTATGATATCGAGCTTACTCACGCCCGCGCAGATTGCACCTCCAGGGGCAGCTCGAGACACGGTCTATGTGTCGACGCGCTTACGGTAATTGGCGATGCCAAAGTTGGCGAAGCCCGCAATCGCTACGAGCAAGAGCGGTAGCAAAAAAGGCGGTAGTTTCACGGGCACTGTACTGACTAACACCAGCAAGCAAGCAGCGATGATCATCCCACAGGCGCAAGCGGAAAACGTCTCAGGGCTGTGTCCGGCGAAGACCTTAGCTTTGACGGTGCGTCTGACAAAGCCATCGACAAGCGCTCCAAACATCAGCGGTAATATCCCTGGCAAAAGACCAAGTACCACGGCCATTCGGTATGCACTCAGCACGTAAAGCGCGTTTAAGGAGCGGAAGTATTCGTTGTTCAAAAGCCGGCTTCCCACTGCGGCAACCTCTTTATTGACATTGCTGTTGGCTGTCGTAGCAGGCTGCGAGACAGGAACCAGAGGTGGTGACGGCAAGGTCTCTGGCTGCCACTGCAGCATGCGTTCCAGCATGTCTAAGGCATGCTGCCGCCCCCAATAATCAGAAAGGCTTGCGTGTTCGCTGCGTACGGTGGCAATGAACACCGAAGCCGGACGCGCCGAAGGCAGGTACAGTACCAGCGCTAGCAATGTCAGCAGAGAAGCTATGGCGACGACGCGGATCACGGTTCCTCCTCCGGCGTATCCGCCGTCGTTTCACTCTCATCCATTTCCGGATCAAGCAGTGTAAAACGCCCTTTGCACAGCCGCCCGCCGGAGACGGAAGCGAAAAACTGAAGATTTGGCAGCTTACCCAAAAGCGATGTGGGAATGAGTTCGCTCATCTCCTCGGTGACCTGGGTCGATTCGACCATAGTAAAGTCGCCCAAATGGCCGTCGCTTGCCGTATTACGTCCCACTTTCGTATTGTGAATTGCAGTCTGACCGAAGGTCTCGGTCACAAATTCCTGTGTGGGCTGGTCCTTGGTGCGGAAAGCGATCAGGTTGTTCAGGTTCCCCAACGCCATCCGCGCGGCCTCCTGGTTACCGAGTCGCTTGGCCAGGTCCGCGATCGTCTGCATCGCCGCCGTGGTATAGATCCCGCCTTCCGCGCCCTTGTTCATGATCTCGATCAGGGGCTGGTTGATCACGTTCGATACTTCGTCCACGAACAGCGAAATCCGGCGATATCCGCCCAGGTTGTAGCGTATCCCGGACCGCGCGGCCAGGTCGGCCAGGCACATGGCGCCAATGGCGGAGGCAACCGACGGATCGGGCAATGAATCCAGGCACATCAGCAGAACATGCCCTCCCCGCTCGATTTTCTCCAGGTTCATGATCGGACGCTCGTCATCCGCGTCGAAAGGATCGGGTGACAGGCTGCGCCCCAGGTCGCCCGAGGTCAGCATCGACAGGATGGGCAAGAGGTTGGCCGTGATCTTCTGGTAGTGTTCCCGGTTGTGGCGGAAGACCCGCACCTGCGAGTCCAGCGCCTTGTCTCTCCGCGATTCGTGCACAAAGCGCTCATAGTATTCGACAAATCCGAGCAGCTCGCAGCTGGCGATGGGAGACGGCGATTTGATGGTCCCCTTGCGCGCGCGGTCGATCAGGCGGACCAGTTCTGGTTCGGCGCGCCAGCCGATGCCAAGCAGGTCCTCATAGAAGCGCTCGAGCGACTTTTCGAGGATCGGCTCGATTCCCCCTTCAATGTACTTGGTCAGCTTCATCAGGTTCGGCCGCATCTCCAGCCGTACCATCCCCTGCGTAACGACATTGACCGCGTCCCAACCGAATGCTGAAAACGCGCCTGCGGTGTCCGGCGGAAGGATCGACTGGATCCGCGAGGCGATTTCGGTCGGCTTTTGCCAGTTGAACGTAAAGTCGAGCCGGGCACCGGTTTCGGGAAACGCCGGGTGGAACCACAAGAAGGTGTCCGGTTCGCGGTAATCGGCGCACGCGCGCATCACCAGGTTTTTCAGGCGCTTCGAGTTCTTCGGATCGAGAATAATCACCACGTCGCCCCGGCGAATGGCCTGCGTAATCAACCACCCGAGGCAAACGCCCTTTCCGGATTGGGTCGTCCCAACGACCAGCGTGCCACCTTCAAAGTTTTGCAACGGCCGCGACAGCAGAATCTCGCGCTGCTCCACTCCGTGGATGTATGGCAGGCCGATCTCGCCTTCCGGCTGGGCTGTGGTCACATAGCCCAGGAGGCGCAGCGCCGGCGGCGGTATGCGCAGGTCCCGGTAGTCGATCTTGGCGAGCTCGTACAGCCGCTGGGAATGCACCGGCTGCCATTCGAAGCCAAAGCCGAACACGACCTGGTCGGGGTCCGTTGTGATCCGCGCCAGCTCCCGGGTGGTCATCACCTGCATCGCCCGGCCGGACAGTGCAGCGCGGATGCCAATGATGTGCAGTCCCTGCCAGGCACGCCGCGCCGCCAGGACCGCACAAAGCAGCATGAGCGGACAGCCGAGCCGCAAGGGGATTCGCTGCGGTGTGTAGGCGACGTACCACAGGATAGCAAACATCCATACAAGCGCAGCGCCAAGCTCGATGGGGCGACGCCAAGGCATTTCATACTTCCGCAGCAGCATTTACTCCTCCGTTGGCACAGGACCGTCTGTGGGCTTCGCGGGCGGGAGGCCGTCTACGCAGCCAGCATCGAGCAGCAGCCCGGGCACCTTGGCGCCAAGGAGCTCTCGCGTGTGGATGCGCTCACCGTCCGGCTGCGGTGCGAGCATCGCCGCATCCGCAAGCGCCCGCTGCGCCCGCCGTGCATCAATGCCGCGGCGCGCCAATTCCCCGAGAGGGACGAACAACACCCCGGCCTCCAGCTCGCACGCCGCAGGTGGCGGCCCTGCCAACGTGCCGATGATCTCCGCCAATGCAGCCGCCACCTCCGGATTGAGCCGCATAGGAGCAGTCAGCCCGACGCCACCTTTTCGTGCTTTCCGGCCTGGCCCGCGCACTGAGGACTTTGCAGGTGACCCAGCCGATTCCGTATCGGTTCCGTTCTGGATAACCGCTGGTTCCTCACAAACAGGGTCTCCCATCTCCGGCAAACTGAGTTGGACAGCCGCCGCTCGTTCCCGTGTCCCCTTCTCTAGGGACGCAGCCTTTTTCCGGGCGCGGCCGTGGTCTGCGTCACTTTTTGGTGCTGGCGGCTCGTCCTGCGCCGCTGCCGGAACTTCCTGCGCCGGCGCCGCGCCCACCGGCACGGCCGTCAAATCCACGGGCAGCGGCGCCGGCCTTGGCGTGAGCACGGCGAGAATCGACATTGGCGTCGTGAACTTGATCGCCTCCTGCGGCTCTTGCGCCCCGGCCGGGTATATCGTCCACACCCTGCATTCCGAGCTCTGTGCGGTCACCAATTTGGCG
>JBCNOX010000349.1:0-5907 GCA_039593645.1 Pseudoduganella sp. | reverse complement strand
TTGGCGAGCGCGTGGCGGAGGTGCTGATCGGGCAGGGTGGCGAGTTCGCGCATGGATTCACTTATTCCGGCCACCCGGTCGCCTGCGCGGCCGCGCTTGAGACGCTGCGCATCATCGAAGAAGAAAAGCTGGTGCAGCGCGTGGCGGAAGATACGGGGCCATATCTGGCGCAACGCTTTGCTACGCTGGGCGATCATCCGCTGGTGGGCTACGCCAACAGCTGCGGTTTTGTCGCGGGGCTTAACCTGGTGCGCCGCAAGGGGCCCACCATCCACGGCCACGAGTACTTCGATCCGAAGCTGGAAGTCGGCATGGTGTGCCGCGGCTATATGTTCAACAACGGCATGATCATGCGCGCCGTGGGCGACCGTATGATCATCGCGCCGCCGCTGGTAATGACGCGCGAACAGATCGACGAAATGGTAGCGCTGATCCGGCGCTGCCTTGACGATACCTATGCGGACCTGCAGCAGAGAGGATGGATCTAAGCCATGGCAAAAGAAGCGATCAACTGGCACGAACGTGCAAAGATGCTGACCTTGGACGGGCGCGCTTTCATCAACGGCGAACGTACTTGGGCGCGCGGTGAGCGCAAGTTCGACAACCTGTCTCCTATCGACGGCCGCTACCTGTCGCAGACAGCGCGCTGCGATGCCGCCGATGTCGACCAGGCTGTCGCCGTGGCGCGCCGCGCTTTCGACAGCGGCCGCTGGGCTGGCCAGGCGCCGGCGCAGCGCAAGCGCGTGCTGCTCAAGTTCGCTGACCTGATGATGCAGAACAAGGACGAACTGGCTTTGCTCGAGACCCTCGACATGGGCAAGCCGATCAAGTACAGCCAGGTGGTCGACGTCTCGCTCGCTGCGAACTGCATCCGCTGGTATGGCGAGGCGATCGACAAGGTGTACGGCGAAATTGCCCCGACGCCGGGCAATTCGCTGGCCTTGATTACGCGCGAGCCGGTCGGCGTGGTGGCCGCCATTGTGCCGTGGAATTACCCCTTGCTGATGGCGGCGTGGAAGATAGCCCCGGCGCTGGCAGCCGGCAACAGTGTGGTGCTCAAGCCTTCCGAGAAGTCGCCTCTGTCTGCGCTGCGCCTGGCGGAACTGGCGGTGGAGGCGGGCATCCCGCCCGGCGTGTTCAACGTGCTGCCAGGCTATGGCAACGAGGCCGGCGCCGCCTTGGCGATGCACATGGACGTGGACTGCATCGGCTTCACCGGCTCTACGCGTACCGGCAAGCAGATCATCCAGATGGCAGGTCAGTCGAACCTGAAGCGGGCGTGGACGGAATTGGGAGGCAAGTCGGCCAATATCGTCTGCGCCGATTGCCCGGATCTCGATGCCGCCGTTGCTGCGGCGGTAGGCTCGATCTACTTCAACCAGGGCGAGAGCTGCAACGCGCCTTCGCGCCTGTTCGTGGAAGAGTCGATCAAGGATAAGTTCCTGGAGAAGGCGCTGGCAATGGTGCCTTCGTACGCCCCCGGCGACCCGCTGGACGAAAAAACGGTGATGGGCGCGATTGTTGATTCGATCCAGATGAAAACCGTGATGGGCTATATCGAAGCAGGCCGCGATGAAGGTGCGAAGCTGCTCGCCGGCGGCAATGCGGTGCGCAAGGAAACTGGCGGCTTCTACGTCGAGCCCACCCTGTTCGATGGCGTCCAGAACACGATGAAGATCGCGCGCGAAGAGATTTTCGGGCCGGTGCTCTCGGTGCTGTCGTTCCGCGACCTGGACGAGGCGGTGAAGCAGGCGAACGACACGCCGTATGGGCTGCATGCAGCAGTGTGGACCTCGGATATTTCGAAGGCGATCCGCACATCGCGCGCGCTGAAGGCAGGCACCGTGCACGTTAACCAGTACGATGGCGACGATATCACGGTGCCGTTTGGCGGCTACAAGCAGTCAGGCAATGGTCGCGACAAGTCGCTGCATGCTTTCGACAAGTACACTGAGCTGAAAACGACCTGGATTCAGGTTTAGTGATTCAAGCGCCGCAGCACTTCTTGAATTTCTTGCCGCTGCCGCAAGGGCAGGGATCGTTGCGGCCGGCCTTGGCCACCTTCGGCTGGGGTGCGTGGAAGAATTCGTTGATCTTGATGACCGACTGCGGAACCTTGGCGGCATTCAGCGGAGGCTGGAAAGGCACCAGCAAGGCTGGCTGCTGGGCGCGTAGCGGAGCCCAGGCGTCGGCTGCCATTGCGACACCGGCCATAAAGCCTTCGCACCACGCCTCCGCAGTCCAGTTGCCTCCGCATTCGTAGATCGGTTCAAAGCTGCCCGGGTCCTTCTGCATCCACAAGCGCATGTAGTCGTGATGCCGCACGGCCAGCGCGGCAGCTTCGTCACTGCCGGCCGCACCGCCCCAGACCTCGGGCAGCCATGTCTCTTGCGCCACTTCGGCCGGGCCGACCACCAGCGCGGTCAGGAAGCCTTCCAGCTTGGCGACATCCATGCTCTGCGGGCCCATGTCGGCCAGCAGGTCATCGAGCCGGTCATACTCGTCGTCGTCAAGTGGATTGCTCATCGCTTCAGAAGCAGTGCTCAATTGCAGGGAAGGTGCCGCCTTTGACAGCGTCAACATAGGCCGACACCGCAGCCTGGATCGACACCTGGCCTTCCATGAAGTTTTTCACGAAACGTGCTTTGCGGCCTGGGAACACGCCCAGCATGTCGTGCATGACCAGCACCTGGCCGGAACAATCCGGACCAGCGCCGATGCCGATGGTCGGCATCGACAGCATCTCGGTCACTTCCTTGCCCAGCGCGGTAGGAATCGCTTCCAGCACCACCATGGCGGCACCGGCAGCCTGCAGCTTGAGCGCATCCTGCTTCAGGAGCTCGGCGCTTTCAATGGTTTTGCCCTGCACCTTGTAGCCGCCCAGCGTGTGCACCGACTGCGGGGTCAGGCCCAGGTGGGCGCAGACAGGGATCGAACGCTCGGCCAGGAAGCGCACGGTTTCGGCAACCCAGGCGCCGCCTTCGATCTTCACCATATGCGCACCGGCCTGGATCAGTTGCACTGCGTTGTTGAAGGCCGATTCCGGCGTGGCGTAGGAGCCGAACGGCATGTCGGCCAGGATCAGGGCGTTCTTCGCGCCACGGGCCACGGCGGCGGTGTGGTAGGCGATTTCCTGGACGGTGACCGGCAGGGTGGACTGGTGGCCGTTGCAGACCATGCCCAGCGAATCACCGATCAGCAGGACTTCCACGCCGCAGCTGTCCATCAGGGAGGCGAAGCTGGCGTCGTAGCAGGTCAGCATGGTGATCTTCTCGCCGGCTGCCTTCAAGGCGTTGATCGATGGGATCGTGACTGCCTTGGTAGGGATGGCACGCGCAGGCGCCGGGTAAGGGTTTTGCAGGTTGCCAGACATGGTATGTCCTTAAATTCGAAAAACGATATTCTAACTGCGGAAAATGAAGTGCACAGGGGGCTTTTAAACCGGTAAACCGGGGGCTGACCCGCAGGGTCAGACCCCCAACGGTCTCGAAGCCGCGGGGCTGGGTCTAGGCTTTTGATCTTTTGCGAAAGTCAAAGACCTAAACCCAACCCCGCGGCAGCGGGTCAGACCCCGGCTTGCCGGGTTTAGAGCCGGATGATACCTTGGTCAGAAACCGAAGCCGCGAAATCGGCAGCGCGACCCAGCCCCGGCAGCGACACATCAGGCGCCAGCTCCAGCAAAGGCATCAAGACAAACGCCCGCTGATGCATGCGCGGATGCGGCACAGTCAGCGTGGCCGTGGAGATCTGCTCATCGCCATACAGCAGCAGATCGAGATCCAGCGTGCGCGGCGCGTTGAAATAAGGCCGTTCGCGGCCATGCGCCTGCTCGATGGCGAACAAAGCCTCAAGCAAAGCTTGCGCCGGCAGCACAGTGCTCAAGCGCGCAACGGCATTGATATAGTCATCGCCCGAAGAGTCAATCGGCGCCGTGCGATACAACGAAGACACCGCCTCCAGCGAAACGTCCGGCAGCCTGCGCAGGCGCTCCACAGCATCCAGCACATTGGCGCGCGCGTCGCCCAGGTTGGCGCCGATGCCGACGAAGGCAGTAACAGCCATCAAGCTTCGCCGGCAGGCGCACCACCGCCACCGCCACTGCGGCGGCCACGGCGCGGACGGCGGCGGCGCTTGCGTGCCGGTGCCTCGCCTTCTGGCCGCGGATTCAGGAATTCGTCATCATCGGATTCGTCGGCCTCTTCGGAATCGACGTTGATTTCCGCTGGCGCATCGTCAAGCGAGGCAGCACGGCTGCGGCGTGCCGCAGGTTTCTTCTTCTTGCCGCCACCGGACGCCGCCGCCGACACCAGTTCGGCGCGGATGGATTCGTCACCCTCATAGAACGCAGTCCACCAGTCGCCCAGCTCGCGGTCGATCTCGCCGGACGCGCAGCGCAGCAGCAGGAAGTCGTAGCCGGCGCGGAAGCGCAGGTGTTCCAGCAGCTTGTAAGGATTCTTGCCGTTGCGGCGCTCGAAGCGCGGCTGCATGGCCCAGATATCGCGCATGTCGGAACCGATCTTGCGCTGGATCGCCAGCTTCTCGGTCTGCGACTCCAGCACTTCATCGGCCGCCAGGTGCAGCGCCGGAATCGGGAATTCGCCCGCCGCCTGGTAAGCCTGCCACTTCTCCAGCACCTGGTGCCACAGCAGGGAAGCGAACAGGAAGCCCGGCGACACGGTCTTGCCGGCCATTACGCGCTTGTCGGTGGAGTCCAGCGCCAGCGTCACGAATTTGGTGCCCAGCGGCTGCTCCAGCACCACGTCCAGCATCGGCAGCAGGCCATGGTGCAGGCCTTCCTTGCGCAGCTGCTGCAGGCAGGCCAGCGCCTGGCCGGAAGTCAGCAGCTTGAGCATCTCGTCGAACACGCGCGCCGCAGGCACGTTGTTGATCAGCGGCGCCATCACGCCAATCGGCTCGGCGGTCGAGCGCTCGATGGAGAATTTCAGCTTGGCGGCAAAGCGCACCACGCGCAGCATGCGCACCGGGTCTTCGCGGTAGCGTGCTTCCGGCTGGCCGATGATGCGCAGCGTCTTGGCGCGGATGTCGTCGATACCGCCGTGGTAGTCCAGCACTTCCTGCGTGGCAGGGTTGTAGTACATGGCGTTGATGGTGAAGTCGCGGCGCTCCGCGTCTTCCGCCTGGGAACCGAAGGTGTTGTCGCGCAGCACGCGGCCGTGCTCGTCCTTCGGCGCGTTGTCGGTGGCGGTGCCGCGGAAGGTGGTCACTTCCAGCAGGTCCTGGCCGAACATCACGTGCACGATCTGGAAACGGCGGCCGATGATGAAGGCGCGGCGGAACAGGCGCTTTACCTGCTCCGGCGTGGCGTTGGTGGCGACGTCGAAGTCCTTGGGCTTGACTCCCAGCAGAAGGTCGCGCACGGCGCCGCCCACCACGAAGGCTTCAAACCCGGCTTCCTGCAGCGTGCTGGTGACGCGGATCGCGTTGTTCGACACCATGCGCGGGTCGATGCCATGGTCCTTTGGGCCCAGCACGAGCGGTTCGTTGCGGGGTCTCGCGTTCTTGACGCCCAGGATCTTGCGGATGAATTTCTTAATCATTGAACAGGTGAATTAGTGGCCAGCCTTGCGCGGTCGCGTGTTCGGACAGCTTGGCGTTCGGGTTGGTCGCAATCGGATGGCTGACGATCGACAGCAGGGGCAGGTCGTTATGGGAATCGCTGTAGAAGTGGACGCTTTCGAAGCTGTCCAGCGAATGTCCCAGTTTCTCGAGCCATGCCTTGGTGTGCACGATCTTGCCTTCGCCCTGGGTCGGCGTGCCGACCAGTTTGCCGGTGATGCGGCCGGCGGCATCGCGCTCCGGCATCGCGGCAATCAGGTGCTCCACGCCGAAGGCCTCCGCGATCGGCGCCACGACAAAGTGGTTGGTCGCCGTCACGATCGCCACCAG
>JBCNOX010000348.1:0-5921 GCA_039593645.1 Pseudoduganella sp. | reverse complement strand
CCGCGGCATGGCGTTCGATGGCGGCATGGATGGCCGCCGGCGTGCGCTGGCTGGCAGGAATCGCTTCGGCTATCGCGGCCAGCAGCAGGCGCTTGCCGGCCAGTTGCTCGTCGATGTGGGCGGCGGCCACCGAGAGCATGCTGAACTGTTGCTGGCCGATCACGCTTTTCATATCGCGCTCGGCCATCGACAGCGCCAGCCAGGTGACGACGGTGGTGGCCGCAAGCACGAACAGGATGACCACGCAGGTCATGCGCGCGCGCAAGCTCTGTGGTAGCAGTCGGGTGGGGGCCATGGCCTAGTATTGCACACCTGTTTGCCAGTGTGTTCTAAAATCCAAGGCACGCCTTCGATTGGAAATAATGTGAAAAATACAATGACGCTTGGCCGGGTGAACTGACAATGGCGCACTTCCACCTGGCTTGGGAATTAGGCGGCGATCCCGCCCATGCAGGGCGCTTGCGGGTCATTGCGCAAGCCCTGCTGGCACGCGGCCATGCCGTGAGCCTGTCGGTGCGCGACCTCGGCCAGGCGCGCCGCCTGCTGGCCGGCCTGGAGGTAACGATGCTGCAGGCGCCGCTGTGGCTGCATGGCGCGGCCCAGCACGCAGCCAGCCTGGCCGAAATCATGCTCGCTTCGGGTTACCGCGAAGCGCAGGGGCTGGACGCCCTGGTGCGCGGCTGGCGCTCGGCGCTGCAATTGCTGAAGCCGGACGTGCTGGTGGCCGAGTTCGCCCCGACCGCCTTGCTGGCGGCGCGCACCCTGGACATCCCTTCGGCTGCGATCGGCGCCGGCTTCACCTTGCCGCCGCCGGGCCAGCCCTTGCCCAATTTCCGGCCGTGGGAAGCGATGGACCTGCAGCGCCTGGCCGCGGCCGAACTGCATACGCTGAAGGTCATGAACACGGTGCTGGTGCATCATGGCGGCGTGCCCTACGTGCAGGCGGCCGACGCGCTGCTGGGGCGCGAGCATTTCCTGTGCGCCTGGCCCGAGATCGACCACTATGGCCGGCCGGCCGAGCGCGAACAGTGGTTCGGCCCGGCCTTCGTGGCGCCGGCCGGCGAAGCGCCGCAATGGCCGCCCGGCCACGGGCACAAAGTGTTCGTCTACCTGCGCCAGGAACATCCGGCGCATGTCGCGGTGCTGCACGCGCTGGTCATGGAAGGCTGCCGGGTCCTGTGCTACCAGCCGGAAGTGGCGGCCGGCGCGGTGCCGCCGGTCCATGCCACCAGCCTGGCGTATGCGCGCGGCCCGGTCGACCTTGCCGCTGCGCTGGCCGAAGCGCGCATTTGCGTCAGCCAGGCGGGCGAGGGCACGGTGGCCCATGCGCTGCTGGCGGCGGTGCCGATGCTGCTGCTGCCGACCCAGCTCGAACGCTATCTGCTGGCGGCGCGGCTGGAACAGGCGGGGGTGGCGGTCAATGGCGGCCGGCTGCCGGGCACGGTGGACTGGCGCAGCGTGGTGCGCAGCCTGCTGATGGATGGCCGTACCCTGATGTCGGCGCGCGGCGTGGCCAATCGCTACGCCGGCTTTACGCCGGCGCAGGCGGCCGATCGGCTGGCGGCCCGGCTGGAGTTGCTGGCGGCGGACGCCTAATGCGGTGTCGGCGGCCGGCGCTGCTCGCAGTACTGGCGCCAGGCCAGCTCTTCCAGCGCGGCGACGGCCTCGCGCAGCCCGTCAAAACGTGCATCGGTAAAACTGCGCGCAAAGCGCTCGTGAAAGGCGGCCCGCTCCAGTTCTGCGGCGGTCGGTTTGCGTACCTGCTCCATCGTGATCTCCAAGAGTCACCGCCAGTTTGAGCCCAGGCAACGGTCGCGTCTGTGCGGCAGCGAACTTTGATGGGCGGCCTGCTTGCCATCCGAATAAGCCCTACTGATTGTCAGGCAATTCTTCAGAGTGAAACGTTGCGATTTGCGCCACAAGTCAGTACACTCAATTTAATTCACGGCAACCTTTTAGTTCCGACATAAAAAAGTGTATTCACAGGCCCAAATCGATCCGGTCGTCAGTTTCCTGAACACGCAAGGTGAAGCCGTGCGCGGCACCATCGTGACGCTGCAGCGCAAATCGCTGGTGATGGAAGTGTATAACCCGTATTCCATCGTGCAGGTCAGCGAAGTATTGAGCGAGCTGACGGTGCGCATGGGCACCGCCAGCGCCTATATCGGCAAGGCCGTCGTGATCAGCATGGTCAACACCGGGCTGACGGCGGTGGTGTCGGTGACCCTGATCGACGAATGGCGCGAACTGAGCGAGGTGGTGATGCTGCCGGGGGCCGTGGGCCGCGAAGCGAGCAAGTTCGTGCTGGACTGGGACGAACGTTTCCGCATCCGGCGCGACTACCAGATTGCCGTCAACGAATCGCGCGCCTACCTGGCCGAGGTGGCGCGCTGGGTCGAACAGGTCGACCTGTCGGACTCGCTGCCGAAAGAGGGCGGCCGGCTGCGCGCCGACGTCTTTGCCGAACTGGCCGAGCCGCTGATCCTGCGCGTGCGCCGCTATTTCGACGACTTGAACAAGGAAGCCGGGATGGTGGAGGCCGATGCCGCGGCCGCCCACCGCGCCTTTGCCCAGGCTGCGCTGCACCCGCTGATCCTGCGCGCGCCGTTCGTCTTCCGCACCTTCAGCAAGCCGCTCGGCTATGCCGGCGACTATGAAATGGTGAACCAGATCCTGGGCGACCCGCGCCAGGGGCCGAGCACCTACTTCCAGATCGTCAACGCCGCCTTCCTGCAGACGGCAGTGGCGGTGGCGCACCGCAACCGCATCGATATCCTGGTCGAGTTCCTGAAGCGCCATGCCGACGCCGCGCGCCGCGTCGGCCGTCCGTTCCGCGTGCTCAACGTGGGCTGCGGCCCGGCGCAGGAAATCCAGCGCTTCCTGCGCGAATACGACGAGCCGCACTGGCTGTCGTTCGAGCTGGTCGACTTCAGCGAGGAAACCCTGGCCTGGACGCGCGGCCAGCTGGCCGGCATCAGCGCCGGCCTGGCGCGCCAGCCGGACATCCGTTTCGTGCAGGATTCCGTGCACAACCTGCTCAAGCGCCGTGTCGACGGCCCGCAGGTGGGCGCCGATTTCGACGTGGTGTACTGCGCCGGCCTGTTCGACTACCTGTCGGACAAGGTGTGCAGCCGCCTGCTCGGCTATTTCGCCTCGTGCATGAAGCGCGGCGGCCGCCTGCTGGTGACCAATGTCCACAGCAGCAACCCGGAACGCCCCGGCATGGAACACCTGCTGGAGTGGTACCTGATCTACCGCGACGAAGCCAAGATGGAGCAACTGCTGCCTCCACAGTCGCGCGAACGCAGCACCTATGTCGATGCGACCGGCGTCAATGTGTTTGCCGAAGCGTCGCTGCCATGACCGGACCGGCGCCCTTCGTGAGTCCGCACCTGCATTCGGCCTATGAGTCGGATTTGCGCGCCTACCGCCTGCGCTTCAGCCGCGGCGGCGCGTGGACCGCGATCGGCCTGGTGCTGCTGGGCATCGGCCTGGATTTCAGCCTGTACCCGTCCCACCTCGGCCAATTCGCGCTGGCGCGGGTGCTGGTATCGCTGGCCATCCTCGGCATCATCGGCATCATGCGCCAGCCCTGGGGCGCGCGCCATGTGGAGGCGATGAGCTTCACCTGGCTGATGCTGCCGCAGGTCATGATCGCCTGGATGATTGCCGTCACCGAAGGCGCCGC
The DNA here is from genome assembly GCA_039593645.1 of Pseudoduganella sp. Taxonomy (GTDB): domain Bacteria; phylum Pseudomonadota; class Gammaproteobacteria; order Burkholderiales; family Burkholderiaceae_D; genus Rugamonas. Next base: position 2,233 of record JBCNOX010000348.1, on the reverse strand, counting down.
CTCGATCTATTACGCCGGCCTGAACCTGGGCGTGTTCGCCTCGGCCATCGCGTTCGCGTTCCGCATGTGGCAGAACCTGACGCTTGGCCTGTTGACCTACCTGCTGTATGCGGCAGCGTGCTGGGTGCACGACGGCCAGCCGCCGGCCGGCGGCGCGTTTGCCGTCAATTCGCTGCTGCTGGCCTTCAGCGCCATTGCCAGCGCAGTGTGCACCTATTACAACGAGCAGGCGCGCTTCAACCTGTTCCAGCTGAAGGCGGAACTGGCCGAGAAGAACGCCCAGCTGGAAGAAAACAACCGCAGCCTGGCCGAGATCAAGGGGCAGATGCTGCAGCAGGAAAAGATGGCGGCGCTCGGCACCCTGGCCGCCGGTCTGCTGCATGAGGTGAACAACCCGGTCAACTTCTGCATGATGGCGATCGACATCGCGCTCGAGGAACCGGGCGCCAAGAGCAGCGCAGTGCTGCACGAATGCCTGACCGATGCCAAGTCGGGCATGCAGCGCGTGCAGTACATCGTATCCGACCTGAAGACCTTCGCCTACCGCAAGTCCGGCACCGACCACGAAAGCGCGCAATTCCTGTTCGAGCGCGCGCTCGAATCGTCGGTGCGGCTGGTGGGCCACGAGATCAAGGGCATCAAGGTCAATCGCCACTTGCAGCCGGACACCCTGGTGCGCGGCGACGAAGCGGCCATCATCGGCGTGCTGATCAACCTGCTCAGCAACGCTGCGCTGGCCATGCGCAAGGGCGCCACGCCGGCGCCGGCCATCGACATCTACGCCGAAGCGCGCGGCGAGCGCCTGAAGATCACGGTGCGCGACAACGGCCCCGGCATCGCGCCCGAGCATATCGGCCGCGTGTTCGAACCGTTCTTCACCACGCGCGAAGTCGGGCAGGGCCTGGGCCTGGGGCTGTCGATCTGCTACAGCGTGATCCAGCGCCACGGCGGCCTGCTGGCCGCCGAGAGCGTGCCGGGCGAATGGACCAAGTTTACGTTTGACTTGCCGCGCGTGACCGGAGGCGAAAAATGAGCGAGCCAGGCCAGCCAGCAACCGTGCTGTACGTCGACGACGAGGAACTGGCGCGCAAGTATTTTGCGCGCGCGGTGGAAAACGACTTCACCGTGCTGACCGCGCCCGGCGTGGACGAGGCGCTGGAAATCCTGGCCAAGCCCGACAGCGACATCGACGTGCTGGTGACCGATTACCGCATGCCGGGCCGCGTCGGCGGCGAGCTGCTGCGCCAGGTCGAGCGCGATTACCCGCACCTGGTGCGCATCCTGGTGACGGCCTACGCCGACAAGGAAGTGCTGCTGGAAACCATCAACGGCGGCGACATCTTCCGCATCCTGGAAAAGCCGCTGGACGCCAATACCGTGCGCGACGCGCTGCGCCTGGCCAGCGAAAACGCGCGCGAGCGCGCCATGCGCCGCCACAGCCTGCTGGCGATCGAGGAAACGGTGGCCTTCCTGGCGCATGAACTGAACACGCCGCTGGCCACCATCGCCAACTTCGCGCGCAATATCCAGCGCCGCGTCGGCAGCCAGGCCGACGACAACGGCCTGCCGCTGAAGGCCGACATCGGCAACGCGGCGGCGCACATGAACGACAATGCGCGCTACTGCCTGTCGGTGCTGGCTTCCTTTGTCGAGTCGGTCAAGCGCGCCAGCGTGGTGCCGGCCGCGCGCCTGGGCAGCAGCAGCGCGCAGCAGATGGTGGCGGCGCTGCTGGGCGTGTACCCGCTGGCGCCCGGCCAGCGCGACATGATCGAGGTGGCGGTGCAGGCCGATTTCACGGTGCGCGCCTCGCCCAACTGCGTGGCGCTGGTGCTGTCCTCGCTGCTCAGCAATGCGCTGCGCGCGCTGCAGGGCCGCCCGGAGCCGCGCATCCGCATCACCGTCGGCGTGGCAGAGCGCCCGTATATCATCGTCGCCGACAACGGCCCCGGCATCGCGCCGGCGCTGCTGAACCGCTTGCTGCTGGACCCGGTGTCGATGCACGGCAGCGAAGGCGGCAGCGGCTGGGGGCTGATCTTCTGCAACCGCGTAATGCAATCGTTCGGCGGCCACCTGCGGGTGCAGTCGGAACAGGGTTGCTGCACCACCGTCACCATGAATTTCCCGGAGTTAGAGAAGGAACGAGCATGACAGAACAACCGACCAAACAAGCGCCGGCGATCCTCTACGTCGACGACGAGGCGACCGCCCTCAAATATTTCCAGCGCGCCCTGGG
>JBCNOX010000347.1:0-5926 GCA_039593645.1 Pseudoduganella sp. | reverse complement strand
CTGGTTGATGATGTAGGCGCGGTCGCAAATGCCGAGGGTCTCACGCACATTATGGTCGGTGATCAGGACACCGATATTGCGCTCCTTCAGGAAACGCACGATACGTTGGATTTCGATCACGGCGATCGGGTCGACGCCGGCAAACGGTTCGTCCAGCAGCACGAAGCGCGGGTTGGTGGCCAGGGCGCGGGCGATTTCGACGCGGCGGCGCTCGCCGCCGGACAGCGACAGCGCCGGGTTCTCGCGCAGCTTCTCGATCTGCAAGTCAGCCAGCAGCGCTTCCAGGCGCTGGTCGATCTCGGCCTTGGCGAGCGGCTTGCCGTCCACCTTCTGCAGCTCCAGCACGGCGCGGATATTTTCTTCCACCGTCAGCTTGCGGAATACCGAGGCTTCCTGCGGCAGGTAGGACAGGCCCAGCGTGGCGCGCTTGTGGATCGGCAGGCTCGATACGTCGGTGCCGCCGATATCGATGGTGCCCGCGTCGGAGGCCACCAGCCCCACGATCATGTAGAAGGAAGTGGTCTTGCCGGCGCCGTTGGGGCCGAGCAGGCCGACCACTTCGCCGCAGTCGACCTGCAGCGAAACGTCGTGCACCACCTGGCGTTTGCCATAGGTTTTCTGGAGGCCGCGCACGACCAGCGTGCTGGCGCAGGTATTAGCTTGCATGCTTACTTCTTCTCCGATGGCGGCGTGGTAGGAGGCGTGGCTGCCTGCGCCGGCGGCGTGGCAGGCGGTTCGGTGCGGGTCGGCTGGATCACCATGGTGCCGCGGCCGCCGCCCGGCTTGCTCTCGCCGGTGGCGCTGTTGCGTACGCTGAAGAACTCCTTGCGGCTGTCGTAGGAGATGAACTCGCCCTGCACTTCATCGTTCTGCTTGCCGCCTTCGAGGCGGCGGATGGTGGCCTTGTTGAACATCTTCACCAGTTCAACCTGTTCTTCGTATTCGATGCGGTCGGCATCGCCCTCCACCCACTGGTCGCCGGCGCCGTCGCGCTTCTGGCGGAAGGTGGCTTTCTTGCCGTCGCCGAACAGGGTCACCTGCTGGTAGCCCTCGGGGGTCTGCTTGACATAGGCGCGTTCGGCCGTCATCGTCAGCGTACCGCGGGTCAGCTTTACGCCGCCAAGCAGGATGGTGACCTGCTTGACGTCATCGATGTCCATCGAGCCGTAGCTGATGTTGGTCGGCTTGTAGGAGTCGGCTTTCTCGGCCAGCGCCGGAGCTGCAACTCCCAGCAGCAAGGCTGCCGACAAGAGTAGTCGTTTCATAGTCATTCCTCAGTTATTGGTCTGCTGCCTTCGGCGGAATCTGCAGCGTGCCGTTGCCGGCCAGGTGCATTTCGCGCGTCGCATTATTGGCACGCATGCTGTTGGCCGACGCAGTGGTATTCCCCAGGCGCAGCTTCACCGGCTGGTCGGTTTCCATGCGGTCTTCGTCGGGGAAGATCACCAGCTTTTCCGATTCCAGGTGCAGCAGTTGCGACTCCGGCGAAGCGGCGCGGTCGATCCTGACGTTGCCGTTCAGGGTGACGCGGCTGTTCGTGTCTTCCACCCGCGCCTTGTTGGCCACGATTTCCATCGGCGGCTTTTCGCCGGACAGGCTGTGCACGCGCGGATTGTCGATCTCGGACGAATCGTCGATCGGGCGGTGGGTCAGCTTGTCGCCGCCGATGATGTAGCTTGGCTTGCCCTCCTTCGTCATCCGGACGAAGGAGAAATTCTCGATGATGTAGTCCGGCTCGTTCAAGCGCTTATCGGCCTGCATCTGTTCGTCCGCGCGGTTCAGCAGCTCGAGCAGGTAGAAGCTGCCGAGCGCGGCCATCAGCACGAAAATCATGCCGAGCGACAGGCGGAAGCGGTGGGCGGTCCTCTGGTTACGCATTGCTGGCTCCTTACGCCAGGAACTGGGCCATGACGCGATCGTAGTTGCCGCTTGCACGCAGCACGAATTCGCAGGCCTCGCGCACCGCGCCGCGGCCGCCCGACGCCTCGGTGATGTAATGGGCGTGTTGCTGCGCTTCCTTGCGGCCGTTCGGCACACTGACGGCAAAGCCAACGCGGCGCAGCAGCGGCAGGTCCACCACGTCGTCGCCGATGAAGGCCACCTGCTCTTCTTTCAGGCCCAGCTCCGCCAGCAAGGCCTGGAACGGGGGCAGCTTGTTGTGGCCGCCCTGGTGCACGAAATCGATGCCGAGGTCCTTGGCGCGCGCGTTGGTGATCGACGTGATGCGGGCGCTGATGATGGCAGTCTTCACGCCCGATTCCTGCAGCAGCTTGATGCCCAGGCCGTCGTGCACATTGAAGGTCTTCATCAGTTCACCTTGGGCGCCATAGCTCAGGCTGCCGTCGGTCAGCACGCCGTCCACGTCGAAGATGAACAGGCGCACCTTGGCTGCACGGGCCACGAGATCTTCGCGTTGGAGCGTCATCAGATCACCTTGGCGCGGGTCAGGTCGTGGATATGCAGCGCGCCGACCAGCGTGCCGTCGGCATCCACCACCAGCATCTGGTTGATGCGGAATTCTTCCATCACCGCCACCGCATCCACCGCCAGCTGGTCGGGGCCGATGGTGCGCGGGTTCAGGTGCATGACGTCCTTGATGACCACCTTGGTGAAGTCCTGCACCTTCTCGATCATGCGGCGCAGGTCGCCGTCGGTGAACACCCCGACCGGCTTGTTGCCGGCATCGACCACAGCGGTCATGCCCATGCCCTTCTGGGTGATTTCCAATAGCGCATCCGGCAGGCGGGTTTCCAGGCCCACGGCCGGAATCGCGCCATCCTTGCGCATCACGTCGCGCACATGCGTCAGCAGGCGGCGGCCGAGGGCGCCGCCCGGGTGCGAGCGCGCAAAGTCTTCTTCCTTGAAGCCGCGCAGGTCCAGCAGCGCCACGGCAATCGCGTCGCCCAGCGCCAGGGTGACAGTGGTGGAAGCGGTCGGCGCCAGGTTCATCGGGCAGGCTTCCTTGGCCACCGATACGTCCAGGTGCACGTCGGCAATTTTGGCCAGGCTCGATTGCGGCTTGCCGGTCATGGCGATCACGTGGCCGCCCATGCGCTTGACCACCGGCAGGATAGCCATCAGTTCGGCCGCTTCGCCGGAATAGGAAATCGCAATCACCACGTCTTCCGGGGTCACCATGCCCAGGTCGCCGTGCGCCGCTTCGGCCGGGTGCACGAACAGGGCCGGGGTGCCGGTCGAGGCCAGGGTGGCGGCAATCTTCTTGCCGATATGGCCGGACTTGCCGATGCCGGAGACCACAACGCGACCTTTGCATTGAAGCAACAAGGACACGGCCTGGCCCACGGTCTCGTCGTTGGCCAGGCGCGCATGCAGCGCTGCCAGGGCGTCCGTTTCGATCTGCAGGGCCTCACGCGCCAGTTCCAGGGCACGTGTTGCGGTCTTGGCATCAAAAGATTTCAGCATTGTTTTTTCATGGGTTACACTCATGCCCGAAGTATAGCCGAATTAGATAAGCAAAAAACTTGCCAGACAAAACAAACAACGGATGTTCTCCCCCCTTGAACTGACCCTTCTTCTCCTTGGCAGCGCCGTGCTTGGCGTGGTTGCCTTCCGCATGATGCATTTGCCGCCGATGCTGGGCTACCTGGCGGTCGGCATCCTGCTGGGTCCGCACGCCATGGGGCTGGCCGAGCAGAGCCATGCGACCGAGCTGCTGGGCGAATTCGGGGTGGTGTTCCTGATGTTCTCGATCGGGCTGGAATTCTCGCTGCCCAAGCTGATGGCCATGCGCTCCATCGTGTTCGGGCTCGGGATGGCCCAGGTGGGGCTGACCATTGCCGTCACCATGCTGTTCGGCTGGATCATCCATTTCCTGCTGCCGCCCTCGATCCAGCTGGGCTGGCAGGCTTCGTTCGCGCTGGGCGGCGCGCTGGCCATGTCGTCCACCGCCATTGTGGTCAAATTGCTCACGGAACGGCTGGAGCTGGAGAGCGAGCATGGCCGCAAGATCATCGGCATCCTGCTGTTCCAGGACCTGGCCGTGGTGCCGCTGCTGATCCTGATCCCGGCCCTGGCGCAGAATCCGGCCGACCTGCCCAAAACCCTGGGGCTGGCCGGCTTGAAAGCGGCCGTGGTGCTGCTCCTGCTATTGTTCGTCGGCCAGAAGGTGATGCGCAAGTGGTTCACCATTGTCGTATTGCGCCGCTCGCAGGAGCTATTCATGCTCAACCTGCTGCTGGTGACGCTGGGCGCGGCCTGGATCACCGAGCAGGCCGGCCTGTCGATGGCGCTGGGCGCTTTCGTGGCCGGCATGCTGATTTCCGAAACCGAATACAAGCACCAGGTGGAAGAGGACATCAAGCCGTTCCGCGACGTGCTGCTGGGCCTGTTCTTCATCACTGTCGGCATGCTGCTCAATGCGCGCGTGGTGCTGGAAAACTGGTGGCTGGTGCTGGTGCTGCTGGCCGGCCCGGTACTGCTCAAGTTCGCCCTGATCGCCGGCCTGGCGCGCCTGTTTGGCGCCTCCACCTCGACCGCCATGCGCACCGGCCTGGCGCTGGCGCAGGCGGGCGAATTCGGCTTCGTGCTGTTGAACGTGGTGGGCGGCATGAAGCTGGTCGATCCGTTCGTGGTGCAGGTGGTGCTGGCCTCGATGGTGCTGTCGATGCTGCTGGCGCCTTTCCTGATCGCCCAGTCGGACCGGATCGTGCTGAAGTTTTCCGCCAACGAGTGGATGATGCAGTCGCTGAACCTGACCAATATCGCGGCGCGCACGATGGCCGCGCAGAAGCATGTGATCGTGGCGGGCTTCGGCCGCTCGGGGCAGTCGCTGGCCACCCTGCTGAGCGAGGAGAAGATCCCTTACCACGCGCTGGACCTGGACCCGCTGCGCGTGCAGGAGGCGCAGGCCGCCGGCGCCAACGTTTCCTACGGCGACGCCGCACGCCGCGAATCGCTGGTGGCGGCCGGCATCAAGCGCGCTTCGGCCATTGTGATCACCTACGCCTCCACGCCGTCGGCCCTGAAGGTGCTGCACCTGGTGCACGAACTGGCGCCCGAGCTGCCGGTGATCGTGCGTTCGCATGACGATTCCGACCTGGACCGCCTGAAGGAAGCCGGCGCCGCCGAAGTGGTGCCGGAGCTGATGGAGGGCTCGCTGATGCTGGCCTCCCATGCGCTGGTGATCCTGGGAGTGCCGCTGCGGCGCGTGGTGCACCGCGTGCAGCGCGCGCGCGAAGAACGCTACGCCTCGCTGCGCGGCTACTTCCATGGCGCCAGCGACAGCGGCGAGGAAGCGGAAATGGTGCGCCTGCATTCGGTGCCGCTGGGCGAACAGGCTTCATGCATCGGCAAATGCGTGAAAGACCTGGCACTGGAAGACACGGGCGCCGAGATTTCCGCCATCCGTCGCGGCAAGGTGCGGCTCGAAGCAGAAGCAGGCACCACGCTGGAAGCGGGCGACGTGGTGGTGTTGCGCGGCACGGCCGAGGAAGTGGCGCGCGCGGAAAACGACCTGCTGGCCTGAAACCGGTAAACCAGTGTCAGACCCTTAGGGTCTGACACTTGCCTGCGGCCGTCGCGTATCGGTGTCTGACCCAGCGGGTCAGACATCGGATTACCAGTTTTCAGGCAGCGTACCGGATCACCCGATTCCGCCCGCCCTCCTTGGCCTGGTACAGCGCCTCATCAGCCTGCTCGATCAATTGCGCCGCCTGCTCCTCCGGCTTGCCGCCGTCAGGCACCTGGGCCAGGCTGGCCACACCCACCGAGGCCGTGATCGACACCTTCACTCCATGCGACAGCTCGATCATGCTGGCCGCAATCCCGGCGCGGATCCGTTCGCCGACGTAGGCCGCGCTCTCCAGGTCCGCATCGATCAGCAGCACCACGAATTCCTCGCCGCCGAAACGCGCCAGCGCGTCCGACAGACGCAACTCGGACTTGATGCGGTTGGCCACCTCGCGCA
>JBCNOX010000346.1:0-5929 GCA_039593645.1 Pseudoduganella sp. | reverse complement strand
ATTATGCGGTACAGCGTGCAACTCGTCAACCCCTTCTTTTTCCCGTTTCGCTTTACTGATTTGTCAGCGCTGCGTTGCGAGGGACAGAACTATAACCAAACACCTGGCGTTTTGCAAGGGCATAATTCGCCGTCACGACTGCGCAAGCGATCCAGGCCGACCACAGCGTGTGGGTCAGGAAGTGGGCGCCGCGCAGTTGTTGCACAAAGCCGACGCCCAATGCGAAGGCCATTGTCAGCGCGCCGACGCCCAATGCCTTGCGTGGCTGCTCCGGCCACCAGAAGGCCGACAGTGCGATCAGCCACAAGGCGCTGGAGGCATGGCCGCCCGGCAGGCAGTGGCCGGCATCGACACCAGCCGGCATTAGCTCAAGCAAGCGAATATAGGGGGCCTGGCCGCCATAACGCTCCAGGTCCCATGGACAATGCGAGCTGCTGGCACGTTTGAAGAGGCTGACCACCACCGGCACACTGATGGCCGACATGCCAAGAACCCGCAAGCCGAGGCGCCGCGCGGGAGTCCAGTGGAGCTTCGGCCGCCAGATATCCCACAGGGCCACCACCACGGCCGCACCGGCCAGGCATGACAGCAGGGCTTTGAGGATCACGTGGTTGAATTGTTCGGCAAACCAGGCATGCTGCAAAGGGAACACGCCGCGCGCACGGTCGAAAGTCAGGTCGGCCAAGCGCAAGTCAATATCTGTGAACTGGCCGAGCAACAGGATCAGGATTGCGGACGCGGCCAGCGCCAGCACTCCCCGGGAAATCTTAAGCATCATTAATACAGGCGTGGAGCAGATCCAGCTTAGGGTTGTAAACAGCGGTATTCACGTTCAGCATGCCGAGCGTGGAGTGGAAGACGTTATCGTGAGAGAACTGCTGGCTGCTGCGCGCCGCCAGGCAGCTGCGGTCGAAATGAAAGCGCTGGCTGAAGCTGTCGGACATCCACAGCATCATCGGCACCTTGCGCTGCTCTTCCGGCGAGAAGATGTAGGGCGCGCCGTGCAGGTACATATTTTTCTCGCCCAGCGATTCTCCATGGTCGGAGAAATACAGCATGGAAGCCGGCACCCCAGCCTCCTGCAGCACCTTGATCGTCTTATCAAGAAAATAATCGGTGTACAGGATGGTGTTGTCGTAGCCCGCGGTGATTTGCTCGCGCGAACACTGTTCCAGCTCATTGGTCTGGCATACCGGGCCGAACTTCCCGAATTCGGCCGGATAGCGTTTCCAGTAGGCCGGCCCATGGCTGCCCTTCTGGTGCAGCACGATCACCAGATCCTTCTGGGCGTTGCGGATCAGGTCCGGCAAGCCTTCGAGCAGGTGTTCGTCGTAACACTCTTCGGAGTTGCATAGCGGGTTGCCTGCGACTGGCTTGGACATGTCTTCATAGCGCACACGGTCACACACGCCCTTGCAGCCGGAATTGTTGTCACGCCAGATCACTTCCAGCCCGGCATGCTGCAGCACGTCCAGCAGCCCCTCCTTGCTGCGCGCCTTATCTTCCGAATAACCTTCACGCGTGAGATCGGAGAATACGCAGGGGACCGAGATCGCAGTAGCGGTACCGCAGGAGCTCACATTGTTGAAGTTGACCAGCGAATGCACCTGCGCCAGGCGCGGATTGGTCGCGCGCTGATAACCATTCAGCGAAAAGTTCATGGCGCGCGCAGTTTCGCCGACCACGATGATGGTCACGGTATGCGGGCTGCTCCCCGCCGCCGGCCACAGGCCCCCCTTGGCGGCATCGGTACCGAGAGGCGCGATCACCGCGGCTGTCGCCCATTTATGTTTGAGATAGCCATTCGCAGCCTGGAATACATTGGTCGGCGTGAGCTGGAAGCGCAGTTCGCGGTGCTCACGAACTGCCGGCGCCAGGGTCTTGAACAATACGAACAGCAGGCCGGTTGCCAGCAGCAGCGAGCCGGCGACCAGGCCGGTATTCACCAGCACTTCACGGCGCAGGGGACCATAGCGCACCGGCAGCCGCCAGATCAGCCAGGACGGTATGACACCCAACAGCAGCAGCGACTGCACCAGCTTCCAGCTAAACAGCTCGCCAGCTTCGCGCACGTCGGTCTCCACCACGTTCTGCACCATGGACGCATCCACCACGATGCCGTATTGGGACATGAAGTAGGCCGTCATTGACGACAGCAGCAACAGCGCAATGACGACAGGCTTGAACAGGCGGCGGAAATTTACCAGCGCCAGCACGCCGCTGAATGCCAGGACCAGCAGCGCGGCGGAGCCAAGGTAGACCAGCAGGTTGGCCATCCGGAATCCGCCAGTCGCCGACACGAAGCTCTTCCAGAAGCTGATGTTATAGATCAGAACCAGGAAGGAAGCTGTAGCGAGCGGAAGGTAAGCCGAATGAATGCGAGGAAGTTTCATCCTCGCACGATAGCTTTTACCCGGTAAAGGCTACGTCAAGGCGGCGTTAAGTTTGCGTTAAACCAGCTGGAAAACCGATAGAAAAACGCGTGCCGCCGCCTTCACGATGCTGAACATGCAACTCAGCGCCGAGGTAGGAGCAGATGCGCTGCACCAGCCCAAGGCCAAGGCCCGTTCCCGATGATGCACCATCGCCATCAGGGCCAGCTTCGCCGCGCAAGCGCGCCATGGCGGCGGCAGGCAGCCCAGGGCCGGTATCTTCCACAATAATCGAGCGCTGCTCCAGGCGCAGCGCGACGTCGCCGTGTTCCGTATAAGCGCAGGCATTGCGCAGCAAGTTGCCGATCGCTGCCTGCAGCAGTTCACGCGATCCATGTACGGTGAAATCTGCGCCATCCAGGTAGCGCAGGGTGACCGGCTTGCCGGCCACCAGCGGCTGGCAACGGGCCACTTCGCACTCGGCCAGTTCGGCAACCGACTGCGGTGGCGCCTCCAGGCCCTGCGGCGAACGGGCCAGGCGCAGAAGCACGCTGGCCACGTCGCTGGCTTCGCGCGCGGCGCGGTAAATACGCTCGGCCGGCGCCTGCAAGCTGGCTTCGCCCTCGGTGCGGGCTATCAGCACTTCGGCCGCGCCGCTGATCACCGTCAGGGGGGTGCGCAATTCGTGGCTCACGTCCCCGGTGAAGAAGCGTTCGCGATCGAGGAATTGCTTGAGCTCCCCGGTACGACTGGCAAAAGCGCGCGCCAGCACGCCCAGTTCATCGTTACGCTCCAGGCAGGGCAATTCGTCCTGGCGCTGTTCGACAGCCCGGGACAACAGAGTGATCGGGGTGACAATGCGGTTGGCGAGAAAGCGTGCCAGCATCAGCGAGCAGGCGACGAAAGCAATGAAGCCCGCTGCAAACATCGAATAGACGACGATCTCGATCTTTTCATATTCGCTGTCGTGGTCCACCACCACGAATTCTCCACGCCCGTCGTTACCCGCCAGCACGTGAAGGTCGGTTCCGTCGACCGTGATTTCGCGCACGCCATGCGGCAGCCCGCGCAGCGAACGAGGGATGTCTTCGCCATGGTGATATGACAAGCCGGCCGGCATCTGCACCGGCATGCCGCCGGTATGGCGCGGCGCGGCCCACAAGGCCACTTCCTGCAGGCGTTCGTCGACCAGCTTTTCCTCGATGCCTTCCACAGCCAGGGCGGCAATCAGGGCAAACACCGCGGAAACCGCGATCGCAAATGTCATGTAGGCGCCGACGATGCGCCGGCGCAGAGAATCAGTTTTCTTCATCTGAATTAACCAGCTTGTAGCCGATGCCCGGAATAGTGCGCAACATGGCAAAAGGATAAGGTTTGTCCAATGCCTGGCGCAGCGCATGGATGTGGGTGCGCAGCGCATCGCTGTCGGGACGTGCGTCGCCCCAGACCTCGTGTTCCAGCGCATCGCGCGTGACGACGCGCGGGGCTTCCTTCATCAGGCTCTTGAGGATGGTGTAGCCGGTGCGGGTCAGCGCCAGCGGGCGTCCGGCGCGGCGCGCTTCGTAATTGACGGTGTCGAAGGTCAGGTCGCCGAACTGCAGCACCGGCGTTGCGGCCTGTGCGCCGCGCGCACGCCGCACCAGGGCACGCAGGCGGATTTCAAGCTCCACCAGTGAAAAAGGCTTGACCAGGTAGTCGTCAGCGCCGCTTTCGAAGCCGGCGACCTTGTCTTCCAGTGTGTCGCGCGCGGTCAGCATCAATACCGGGGTGGCCTTTCCCAGTTCCCCGCGCAGCTTGCGGCATAGCTCCATGCCGTTCAGGCCAGGCAGCATCACGTCGAGCACCACGGCGTCATATTCATGCTCGGTGGCCAGCGCCAGCCCACCGTAACCATTGGCTGCCGTATCCAGCACGTATCCTTTGGGCTCAAGGAAGCCGTACAGGTTGGCGACAATATCCTTATTGTCTTCAATGATAAGTATGCGCATACGGGCATTATAATTCCGCGATGACTATCCCACACATCACCCCACTCAACGACGAAGCCCTCGCGACCCAACTGGATCGCGCCATCAATAACAAGACCAAGCCGCCGGGCAGCCTGGGTGCGCTGGAGGGATTGGCTCACCAGGTCGGCATGATCCAGCAGACCACCAGTCCGCAGGTTCGCGAACCGGCAATCCTGGTGTTCGCGGGCGACCATGGCGTGGTAGCGGAAGGCATTTCCGCCTTCCCTCAGGACGTAACCTGGCAGATGGTGGAGAACTTCCTGTCTGGCGGCGCTGCCATCAATGTCTTCGCGCGCCAGAACGGCTGCTCCCTGAAGGTGATCGATGCGGGCGTCAAGCATGATTTCGGCCCGCGTGAAGGGCTGGTCAACCGCAAGATCGCTCCCGGCACCGCCAATTTTGCGCAGCAGCCGGCCATGACGGTGCAACAGTGTATGGAAGCGATCGAATGCGGCATGGAACTGGTGGCCGAACTGCCGGGTAATGTGCTGGGGTTCGGCGAGATGGGAATCGGCAATACCACTGCCGCCGCGGCACTGATGCACCGCCTGACTGACATTCCGGTGGCGGACTGCGTGGGCGCCGGCACCGGCCTCGCTCCGGATGGCGTGCTGCACAAGCAGCGCGTGATCGAAGCGGCCATGGCGCTGCACGCAGACGCGCAGGGCGGGCTGCAGGCGCTGGCCACTTTCGGCGGCCTCGAAATCGCAATGATGGTGGGCGCCATGCTGAAGGCGGCCGAACGCCGCATGGTGCTGCTGATTGACGGCTTTATCGTCACCAGCGCCCTGCTGGTGGCGTCCCGCGTGCAGCCGGCGGTGCTGGATTACTGCGTGTTCTCACACTGCTCCGACGAAAATGGCCATAAGCGCATGCTGGACTTCCTTGGCGGACAACCGCTGCTGAACCTCGGCCTGCGCCTGGGCGAAGGCACCGGCGCCGCGCTGGCTGTGCCGCTGCTGCATGCTGCCGTCAACTTCCTGAACCAGATGGCGACTTTCGAGTCGGCCCAGGTCAGCGAGAAGTCCGAGTAAGCGCCCATGCAGCAGTTGCGCCTGTTCTTCATCGCACTGCAATTCTTCACGCGACTGCCTATTCCGCGCTGGGTTGGTTTCGAGCCGGCCTGGCTGCACCACGCCTCGCGCTATTTCCCTGCCGTGGGACTGGTAGTGGCGGCGATTGCAGGCGCCGTGTATGCGTCGGCGGCACTGGTGCTGCCGCCGGTGGTTGCCGTGTTGCTGTCTACCGCCGCCGGGATTTATGCCACCGGCGCCTTCCATGAAGACGGTTTTGCCGACAGCTGCGACGGCCTGGGCGGCGGCCACACGCGCGAGCGCGTGCTGGAAATCATGAAGGACTCGCGCATTGGGGCCTATGGGGCGATCGGCATCGGCCTGCTGCTTGCGACCAAAGTGGCGACACTGGCCAGCATGCCGAAGCTGGCGGTACTGGGCGCGCTGCTGGCGGCGCACCCGCTGTCGCGGCTCATGGCCTGTTCGCTGATCTGGCGCATGGAATATGCACGCGCCGAGGGCAAGGCCAAGCCGC
>JBCNOX010000345.1:0-5931 GCA_039593645.1 Pseudoduganella sp. | reverse complement strand
CGCCAGCATGCCTTCGATACGCTGCAGCACGGCGGCCGGATTATCCAGCCAGTCTTTTCCTGGAATATCGAGCACGCGCCAGCCGAAACTGCGCAGCACACCGGGCCGGAATACGTAGCGCTCGACGCTGTCGCTCACTGTTTCGGCCGGATTGTCCAGCAGGATCGCCAGCGCGTAGCCGGCACGGGAACCGTCGACGATCGCCAGGTCGCAGCGGAACTGGGATCGGCCGACATTCAGGTGCACCTGGTGCCCGCGCTCGCGCAAGGCGGCCGCCAGCGCATCGCGGATGCTGTCTTGCGGCATATCCCTGGTGAACGCGTGCCGCGCGCCGTGGTTCAAGCCGCCCAGCACCGACTGGGCGCGTTCGAACTGTCCACCTGCGCTGGCTTGCGCGAATTGCAGGAAGGCCCGCAGTGCCGCCGCGCCGTCGTTGTGGACATTGGTGATTGCTTCTGCCTGGATGGTCGACACCACGGCCATGCGATGGCGCGCGCGGCTGAAGATCACGTTCAAGCGCTTTTCGCCGCCGCGCTGGTTGATCGGGCCGAAATTCATCAGCATCTTGCCATCCGGGCCTGGCGCATAGCAGATACTGAGGATTATCACGTCGCGTTCGTCACCCTGCACGTTCTCCAGGTTCTTGACGAACAGGCCGTTGAACTGGTCATCGTCCTCTCGCACATACTCTCGCTCCAGGCGCATCGCGAAGTCGGCGTCTTCTTCCGCCAAGGCTTCCAGCGCTGCTTCGATCGCGCCCTGCTGCGCCTCCGAGAACGCCACGATGCCGAGGCTCATGCCGGTTTCGCGCCTTAGCATGTCGCGCACGGCGTGGGCGATATAGCGTGCCTCCGCTTCGTTGCGGCGCCCGCTATAGACGCCGTCGGCCACCTGATGGAAGCTGACCGGGCGCGCCAGCAATGTTTCGGCCGCCGTCATGCCCACTTCGGCATCGTCGGAACGGCGCGGCATAGCCAGCGCGGACTCCTGCTCCAGCACGCGGTCCGGGATCGTCACCAGGCGCCCTTCGTAGAAGGCGGCGTTGGAGAAGCTGATCAGCGACTCATGTCGGCTGCGATAGTGCCAGGCCAGCAAAGTGGCAGGCAGGTTGCGCGCCGCCTGGTTCAGCAGGCTGTCAGCGTCGAGGTTGATCGCGATGCGCTCGCCGCCCTCCTCAACCATGATTTCGTCCTCGCCTTCGCCTGCGCTGGCGCTGAAGAAGCTGGTCGGCGGCAACTGCATTTCATCGCCCACCACCACCACCTGGCCAGCACGGCTAAGCGCAGGCACCGCCTCCTCCGTCGGAATCTGGCTGGCCTCGTCGAAGATCACCACATCGAACAGGTTGGCGGAAAGCGGCAACGTGTCGGACACGGACAATGGGCTCATCAGCCAGATCGGCTTGAGGTCGTTCACTACCAGCCCGGTCTCGTCGTCGCTCAGGTCACGGATCGAGCGGTGGCGCATGCTCTTGCCGAATTCGTGTTCCAGCTCGCGGCGCCCGGTCGCGTACAGCTTCTTGAACGCCTTGGCATCTTCGTCGAGCTGCGTGGCCGAGGTGGCCGAAATCCGCACATGCTCATTGAAACGCGCGTGCTGGGTGGCCTGCACCACCTGCGCATTCAGCGCCAGCAATTCGCGCTGCTGCAAGGCGATTGCATGAACCGCCTGCGCCAGAGCAGCGCCATTGAAACGGGCCAGCACCGGATCGGCGCGCAGGATACGGCGGAAAGCTTCGTCGGTGACCAGCGCGTCAAGGACGTGCGGCGCATGATCCAGGCCCTGCAAGGCTTGCCTGCATGCCGGGTCGGCGGCATGCACTGCGCGCAGCAAAGGCAGCATCTCCGGCAAGTCGTCCAGCGCTTCGCGCAGGTCGCGCAGCAGCTCGGCCAGTTCGTCCAGCCGCACTTCCGCGCCGAAGGCCAGGTCTTTGCCAACGCTTTGCGCCAGGCTCGCCAGCGCCTGGTGCGAGGCCGCTTCGCTGCGTGCCGATGCCAGCGGATCGGCCGACTGCCGCAATCGTGCCACCAAGGCCGACGGCCCATCGGGCCTGGCAAGCCGCTGCTCAAGTTCGTCCAGCGCGCGCAGGAAGGCCTGCATCTCGCCAACGCCGTATTGCTGCTGGCTGGTGTTTGCAAATCCGTCCAGGTCCGCCTGCGCGGCATGTTCCGCCGCCAGTGCCTCAAGCACCTGCCGGTAGCCCGGGCGAACAGCGTGGCGGCTGAAGTCATAGCGCCGCTGCACTTCGCCGCGCAGGCGCCACCATGCGGGTTGCAGCCAGCGCAGGATGGAGCCTTCCATGCGCCCGGCGATCTCGATAGCCGCTGCCGTATCGCCCGGCGTCAGCTTGTCGCGCCAGTTGCCCGTTGCCTCCTGCGCTTTTGCCAGCGCCTGTGCATGGCTTGCCATGGTACTGCGCACGGCCATCAATCCAGCGTATTGCGGCGAGCCGTGGTCCAGCAGGGACAGATGGCGCGCAAGGCCGGTATCCAGCAGCCACTGGCTTTCTGCCGCGTCGCGCAGCGCCTGCTGCAGCGTCGCATCGAAGCCAGGCTCCAGTGTGTCGAGCAGCGCCTCCGCTTCGCTGCACAATTTCTCCAGCCGGCCAACGGCATGTTCGTCGGCCACTACCGAACCGGCCAGGCGCGAAAACGGGTGGGCCGCCAGGCTGTCCAGGCCGAACCGCTCGCGCATGGCGCGGTGCAGGCGCTGCACCAGTTCACGCTGCCGGTCCCATGAAGCCAGCGAAGGCAGACGTTCGCGCCAGGCGTGCGGGATTTCCGGCACCACGGCCGCCTGGGCCAGCCGCCGCAGCAGCGTACGCACGGTGGCCCCCAGTTCCTCAGGGGCATTGGCCAATGCCGCTTCAAAGGCATCGATGCTGGCCTGCTGTCCGGCCATGGCTTCGGTGAGCTCGGCACGGCGCGCAGCCAGCGCTTCGCTGGCTGGCGCCTGCGCAACCCACTTTTCATAGCAGCCGCGCAGGTCGGCAATAAAGGCCTTCTTGTCCGCCTGCGAGTCGTGAATCAGGCAGCACAGGGAATCCAGGCCGCTCTGTTTCAGGCGATGGAACACCACGTCGAGCGCCGCGCGTTTTTCGCACACGAACAGCACGCGCTTGCCGCGGCCGGCGAAATCGGCAATCAGGTTGGTAATGGTCTGGGACTTGCCGGTGCCGGGCGGCCCCTGGATGATGAAGCTGCCCTGTGAACGGGCCAGCCTGACGGCCGTGTTCTGGGTGGCGTCAGCCGCCACCACATTCCATTGCTCCGCAGGCGCCAGCGGCGGCGGCAGGCCGGACTCCAGCGCCCGCGGCTCGATCGAGAAGATGCGGTCGAAGGAGGGATTGGGCGCGGGATCGTCGAGCAACTGGGCGTAGTCGCGCACCAGCGACATCTTGCGGTAATTGAAGTTGGCCAGCGTTACCTGCGCCAGGTCCAGGTCCCACGCATAGCGATGGCCTTCCGCTTCTTCCAGAATGAAGCCGGCACGATCGCCGGCTTCGGCGGCGGGTTCGCCCAAATGCGCCAGGCGTGGCGCCGCAGTCGGTGCGGCGCCGGCCTCGAAACGCTGCGGCAACTGGCTTGGGCGCACCCAGTGTTCGAACAGGGCACGTCCCAGCGGCCGATAGTCGTCGGCAGCATAGCTATAAGGCGGCAGCCAGCTTTCGCTGCGCTTTGCGCCTGCCGTCGCGCGGCGGCGCTGGTATTGCTGCAAACGCTGCAAGGCTTTCTGGCGTACCAGGCGCACGGTGGCCTTTTCAACCAGGCGCAGTTCGACCGCCGGTTCCGATTGGCGGATCTGCGCCAGGATATCGGCGTGCACGTCCGCCAGCGAAGTATGTAAAAGGTCCACCGATTCCGGCAAGCGGATGCCGTACAGCTGGTTCAACTGGTGGCGCAGCACCGGATTGAATTCAGCTTCGCCACCGGTGCCTTGGATGACGTACTGGTCGCGCACCCCTTTGCGCTTGACCAGTTCCACGGGAAGCCACAGCAGCGGCGTCGTGATACGCTCCTCGGGAGCTTCCTTGAGGTTGTGCCAGCGCAGGAACGCGATCACCAGGCGCAGGTTGCTGAAGCCGTATTCGGCGCGGTCGCGCCGCGTCTCGCTGATCAACTGGTCCAGGGCCGCCGGCAAATAGGGCTGGTCGTCAAAGCGCAGCCAGCTTTGCAATGCGACCGGCTTGCCTGCCACCAGTTCCGCGGCGAACGGTCCGCCCCAGGTGCAGATCTGTTCCGCACGGATGCTTTCCACCTGCAGCATCAGCGGGACACTGGCCACAGTCAGGTTGACCGTGGTAGCCGTCGGCCGGAAGTACAGCAGGCGGTTGCGGCGCGACAGGTCGAACAGGCGGTCGCGCAAATGATTCAGCACCGCGGTGCGGCGTGGTGCGGCACCGCTGGCGCTGGCCAGCGCGCGCTCGACGTCCAGTACCTGTGGCTGGTCGCGCCAGGTGCGCAGGCGCGCTTCCAGGGCCGCCACGTCGGTGGCGCGTTCATGGCGGTTCACTTCCGTCATTTCGACGATGACGGCGGCGACGATCGGATGCAGACGGTCGTGCAGCAGGAACAAGTTGCGGCGCGCGGCGGCGAACTGCTGCAAGTCTTCCTCGTCCCGGAAGTCCAGGCCGCACGCCAGGCTGGCCAGCAGCATGCCGAGCATATACACGTCGCTGATTTCGTCGTGGTGCCCGGCCAGTTGCTCCCAGCTTCCTGGCCCCGGCAAATGGACCGGCCGCGTAATCGCAGCAGCCAGGTCCAGCTGGACCTCCAGGTTGCTGGTTTCGACCACATTGCCCTCGGTCCGCCGGTACTCCAGCGCTCCCACGATATTCAGGCCGGACGCCGCGTGCGGCTGCACCTTGTGGATGGCGGCAAGATCCATGCGCGGCGGCTGGCCTTCCGCAACCCGCAGGCGCAAGGCGCCGCCCTCATCGAGCAATACGCCGTCCGGATCGAGCACTGCGACCCGGCCTTCCGCATGCAATGCGGCGACCTGCCTGAACAGCGGCAACAGCAGGACCAGCACATCGTCGGTCGACAGTGCCGCCCCATCCTGCGCCTCGATCAGCTGGCGCAGGGTGCGCGTGCTTGCGTCACGCTCGCTCATTCTTTCAACTCCTTGGCCAGCTGACGGTTATAGCGGTCCAGTTCTCGTTTGCCAAAGCCGGCGTCGCGCCGCAGGTTGCGGCGCAAGTTCTCCAGGCTGCCCAGTTGCTGCGCCACCTGGCCGGCGCGCAGCAAGACCTGCTCGCGCTGGCCAGCGTCGGCCAGTGCCACGTCCAGCATCAGAGCGTTGAGGTAATCGCGCACGCTGTCATCGACAGCATCCGGACCGAACGCTTCGGGTGCCAGCACGACCTCGTTGTTGCTCCAGTCCGGGAACAGCATGCGCACCTGCGCCAGCACCGCATCGCTTGCCAGTGCCGAGCCGTCGAGGAAATAGGCGAGGAAGCCGCGCGTCATTTCCTGCATGCGCACCTGCCCCGGCAAATCCAGTTGCGGCAGCGACAAGCGGCCGTGCAGGCGTGAATCGATCCAGCTGTCCAGGTCCGCGGCGCCCTCCCACCACAACGACAGCGCGCGTGCGCGGATAAAGGTCTCCGGATGGCTGTGCGCCGTGCTGGCGCCGGCCTCGCGCGATTCTATCTCGTTGGCCTGGCGCAGGTAGGCTGCAGGATCGACGGTGCCGATGCCGGTCTGCACCTTCACCAGTGTCGATACGGCCGGGCCGACGGCTCCTGCCGCAATGGCGCCGCCGCGGTCGGCAAACAGTTCCGTGTGCAGGGCAAAACGGCGATAGGTTTCACGCTGGCTGGCACTGGCATTGGGCGACGCCAGCGTGTCGGCGAGAATACGGTCGGCGACCAGGAAGCTGCCCTCGTCCTGCGACCAAAGCACGTAATGCGCCAGCTCATGCCCGAACAGC
>JBCNOX010000344.1:0-5944 GCA_039593645.1 Pseudoduganella sp. | reverse complement strand
GTGTCGATCGCGCGCGCCATCGTCAACCGTCCGCAAATCATCCTGGCCGACGAGCCGACCGCCAACCTCGACCGCGCCAGCGCCAGCAAGGTGATCGATGCCCTGCACGCCTTCCACTCGGTGGGCGTGACCTGCCTGATTTCCTCGCACGATGAACAGATCCTCGACGCTGCGGCGCGTGTGATCCACCTCGAGCGCGGCGAATTGCTGAAGGAGGCAGCATGAGCACCTGGCTGCGCCACCACCTGTTTGCTCTCGGCTCTGCGCTGGTACACGTGCGCCGGGCGCCCGGCTCTTTCCTGTTCAACATCCTGGTGGTGGCCATTGCGCTGGCCCTGCCGTTCATGGGCGTGACCCTGCTCGACAACGTGCGGCCGATGTCGGAGCAGATGGCGGTCGAGCCTGAGCTCAGCGTTTTCATCAAGGCCGACACTCCGCGTGAACAGGCCATGGGGCTGGCGTCCTCGCTGCGCAGCATTGCGCCGACCGCCAAGATCATCTTTACCTCGCGCGAAAAGGCGCTGGAGCAGCTGAATGCCAAGAGCGGCCTGTCCGACGTGGTCGCCACACTGGGCGAGAACCCGCTGCCGGACAGCTATGTGGTCAAGCTGAATGCTTTCCAGAATGCCGCCGAAGGCAGCAAGATCGACAGCATTGCCGAACAGATGCGCGCCTTGCCGGGCGTGGAATCGGTGCAGGTCGATTCGGCCTGGGTCAAACGGCTGGCCGCCCTGCTCGGGGTACTGCGCCTGGCCCTGCTGCTGCTGGCTGCCACGCTGGCCACGGTCGTGGTGGCAGTGGTATTCAACACCATCCGGCTGCAAGTGATGACCCAGCGTGAAGAGATCCTGGTTTCCAAGCTGATTGGCGCCAGCGACAGCTTCATCCACCGGCCCTTCTATTACACCGGCGCGCTGCTGGGTGTGTGCGCCGGCGGCGTGGCCCTGGGCGGGGTGGCGCTCGCCCTGCAGCCGCTCAACCGCGCCATTGCCGACTTTGCAAGGCTGTACGCCTCCGAGTTCCAGCTGGCCCCGCTCGACGCGGTGTCAACTGCCGGGCTGCTGGCCCTGTCGGCCGGCCTCGGCCTGGTCGGCGCCCTGCTCTGCGTCCAGCGCCACCTTTCCCGGCTGAATTAAGCCCGCGGCTCCGTGCGTACCCGCGCGGAGCCATACCCCTCCCCGCCGTATCCTGACTTTGATCCAACGCAAGGAATAGCGCTGTGCCGATAGTATTTTTGCTATCAGAGCCATAAAATCCCGGCAATTGGCACTCACCAGGTGAGAGTGCTAATATATGTTCAGAACGGCATGATAGAGGTTAAGAATCATTTAAGTTCTGTCGTGCATGCTGGTAACTCT
This sequence comes from Pseudoduganella sp., assembly GCA_039593645.1. Lineage (GTDB taxonomy): Bacteria > Pseudomonadota > Gammaproteobacteria > Burkholderiales > Burkholderiaceae_D > Rugamonas. The sequence goes on along the minus strand of JBCNOX010000344.1, from coordinate 4,586 downwards.
GAAAAGCATTCCCTTCAAGCGAGGATACATAAGATGACCGCAACAAACGCACTGGTACCTGCCGGCAGCAACGCGCTGACCCTTGGCTTCAGCGGGAGCCTGGGCAATCTGGACGCTTATATCTCGGCTGTGAACCGCCTGCCCATGCTGACCCACGAGGAAGAAGTGGCGCTCGGCAAACGCCTGAAGGAAAAGAACGACATCAAGGCTGCGGAAACGCTGGTGACCTCCCACCTGCGCCTGGTGGTGTCGATCGCGCGCGGCTACCTGGGCTATGGCCTGCCACACGGCGACCTGATCCAGGAAGGCAATATTGGCCTGATGAAGGCAGTCAAGCGCTTCGACCCAGACCAGGGCGTGCGCCTGGTGTCCTACGCCATGCACTGGATCAAGGCTGAGATCCACGAATACATCCTGAAGAACTGGCGCCTGGTCAAAGTGGCGACCACCAAGGCCCAGCGCAAGCTGTTCTTCAACCTGCGCAGCCACAAGCAGGGCCTGGACGCCATGTCGCCGGCCCAGATCGACGAGCTGGCCAAGACCCTGGATGTGAAGCGCGAGGACGTGATCGAGATGGAAACCCGCCTGAGCGGCCGCGACATCGCGCTGGAAGCGCCTTCCGACGACGAAGACGACAAGTTCTCGCCGATCGCCTACCTGTCCTCCGACAATATGGAGCCGACCAAGGTGCTGGAAGCGGAACAGGTGGTGCGCCTGCAGTCCGAGGGGCTGGAAACCGCCCTGTCCAAGCTGGACCCGCGCTCGCGCCGCATCGTGGAAGCGCGCTGGCTGGCCAACGACGATGGTTCGGGCGCTACGCTGCATACGCTGGCTGAAGAATTCGGCGTATCGGCCGAACGCATCCGCCAGATCGAAGCGGCGGCCCTGAAGAAAATGAAGGGCGCGCTGGCCGCCTATATGTAAGCCAACGCTGCCTCAAAGAAAGCACCGATTCCGCAAGGATCGGTGCTTTTTTTACATCCAGGCTATGCGCATTAATGTCGGGAATTTTTACATTCCATAAAGCAATATTCGGTAAGTCGTTGATATGGCTGAGTTTCAGTTTCTGGCACAACGATTGCTTTGTAACTGTTGAGCAAACCAACCGAGGAGCCACCCATGTTTAAGAAGCTTGCACTGACCGCAATTTTTGCCCTGGCAGCCGGGTCCGCCGCGGCCGGCCCCACGAAGCCCGGACAGACCGCCGCCAATCCATTGATGCTGACGGTCGACAGCTCGATCAGTGCGGGCTGGAACCCGGACGGCGACTCAGTCTGGACATTTGCCGACTGGATTCACATCAAGGACCTTGAGGTCTTGTACGTAAAAGTCGCGACCGACACCACCTTCGACTTTGGTATCACGCCGCCGAATGGCGGCAATGTGCAGGACTTCGACTTCGATTTCATCCTGGACAATAGCTCGGTGAACAAGACCAAGCCCGCCGGCTTTTCGGCTTATTGGGACGACGTCACGCTGACAGGCGGCGTGGTCCATACCTTTAAACTGAACTCGCTGAACATTCATGACAACAACACCAACATCGACTTCCAGGTCCTGGCCGGCAACGCGAACGAGGAGCCGCCTAATCCTGGCAATGAAGTGCCTGAACCTGCGTCCTTGGCACTGCTTGGCGCCGGACTGATCGGCCTGGGGATGACCCGCCGGCGCCGCAAAGAATAAGTTGTTAACTCCAACAATAAAAACTGGCGCCCTGCGGGGCGCTTTTTTTTGGGCGGAGCATTTCCGTCCTTACTGTTGAGTGGACTCAACAGTGCAACACGATAGTTTGCGATTTGCTAAGCTGTTCCCAGGCCAGAGGAGAACATCATGCAAGCTAGACCGATCTGTCTGGGCATGGCGGGCCTGGTCCTCGCCATTGCCGCCGCCTGCGGCTCAACCCGCAGTACAGCCGACGACGCAGCCAGCCGTCCGGCACCACGCACCAGCGCCAGCTATGTCCTGGCACAAGGGGAAACCGTCAAGCTGGCCCCTGCCGTCACGCTCAAACTCGAGCGCGTCAATGACAGCCGTTGCAAGAAAGGCGCAGTGTGCGTCTGGGCTGGATATATCAGCTACAGCTTTGTGCTGAGCGACCAGCAGGGCAACACCAGCTTCGTGCTGGCGGAGGATATGCCGGGCGCCACCAAAACGGTGACGCACAATGGCCTGACCTTTACGCTGCTGGGGATGGAGCCGGCCGAACCGCCGTCGCTGAAGGCACCGGCGCCGGATTATCGGGTAAGCTTGCGGGTAAATATTTCCCAGCCAACATAGCCGCCCATGACGCCAACCGCCCTGCCACGACGACTGACTTCCACCATCATCATTGCGCTGGCGTTCAGCGCCCAGGCCTGGGCCAAGACCCCGGTTGCCAGCGGCACCGGGGGCGCCGTCGCGACCATCAGCGAACCGGCCTCGCAAGCGGCGCTGGCGATCCTGAACAAAGGCGGCAACGCTGTCGACGCGGCAGTGGCGGCGGCCGCCACGCTGGGCGTGACCGATCCGTTCAGCTGCGGGGTGGGCGGCGGCGGCTTCATGGTGATTTACCTGGCCAGGGAAAACCGCGTCGTCACGCTCGATCATCGCGAGGTGGCGCCGGCGTCGTTCCGGTCCAACGCTTTCGCTCCCGACGGCAAGGCGATGGACTTCGAGACAGCGGTTGCCAGCGGCGTGGCGGTCGGCGTGCCAGGCACCGTGCGCGGCTGGCACGATGCGCTCGATCGCTACGGCACCATGTCGTTCAAGCAGGTCCTGGCCCCGGCCATCAAGGTGGCGCAGGATGGCTTCAGGCTGAACGACAATTTCGTCGCGCTGGTCAAGGAGAACGAGAAAAAATTCGCGCTGTTCCCGGAAACGGCCGCGCGGTACATGAAGGACGGCAAGGCGCTGCCGGCCGGCACCGTGCTGCGCAATCCCGACCTGGCCAGGACTTACCGCCTGCTGTCGACCGGGGGCGTCAAGGCCTTCTATTCGGGCAAGCTGGCGCAGGCCATTGTCGATTCGGTCAACCGGCCGCCTGTCGCTGCGGGCGTTTCGGTGCGTCCGGGCCAGATGTCGCTGGCCGACCTGGCCAATTACGAAGCGCGCTGGCGCCAGCCGGTGCGCAGCACCTACCGTGGCTATGAACTGGTCGGCATGCCCTTGCCAAGCAGCGGCGGCGTGACGATCGCCGAAGCGCTGAACATCCTGGAAGGCTTCGACCTGAAATCCATGCCGCGCGAGAAGGCCGAGCACCTGTACATGGAAGCCGCGCGGCTGGCCTTCGCCGACCGCAACGCCTACCTGGCGGATCCCGAATATGTCGACGCGCCGGTCGCTGGCCTGATCAGCAAGGAATACGCGGCACGGCGCCGTGAACTGATCGATCCCACCCAGGCCCACCACCACGCGCAGCCCGGCGACCCTTACCTGTTCCAGCAGGACCCAAGCGTGCCGCTGCGCCCGGCGGCCGCCGCAAAAGCCAGGCTGCTGTTGGAAAGCGCGCACACCACCCACCTCGCGGTGTCGGACAAGGACGGCAATATCGTGGCCTACACCTTCACCATCGAATCATGGGGCGGCAGCGGCATTACGGTGCCTGGCTATGGCTTCATCCTGAACAACGAGATGACGGACTTCGATTTCACCGGCCCGCATCCGAACGTGCCGGAAGCGGGCAAGCGCCCGCGCAGCAGCATGTCGCCGACCATCGCTTTCCGCAACGGCAAGCCGGCCTTCACCATCGGCAGCCCTGGCGGTTCCACCATCGTGACCACGGTGCTGCAGACCATCTTCAACCATATCGACTTGGGCATGGACATGCCGGCAGCGCTGAATGCGCCGCGCATTTCCGAGCGCAACGGCCAGGCCACGTCGATTGAACCGGGATTTGCCGGCAGCGCGCAAGCCAAGGCGCTGGAACGCTTCGGCCAGCGCTGGGAACCATCGGCCGAGGAGATCGGCGCCGCCAATGCCATCGTCTTTAACCCGGATGGCACCGTGACCGCAGTCAGCGAAGGCAAGCGCCACGGCGTCGGCAGCGCGCTGGTGCAAAAGCGCGCACACTGATCATCCGTGCCGTTCACGGCTATCGGCCGGCGCCTCGGCGCGTTCGTTGAGGCCATAGTCGCGCACCACGCTGGCAATGCGCAGGCGGTAATCGGCAAACAGGCGTTCGCGCCCGGCCTGCTGGGCAGCGCGATGCGCTTCCACGCGGCGCCATTCCTGCACCGCTTCTTCGTCGCGGAAGAACGATAGCGACAGCATTTTTTCCGGGTTGGTGAGACTCTGGAAGCGTTCGACGCTGATGAAGCCATCGATCTGCTCCAGCGTGGGTTTCAGCCGCGCGGCGATGTCCAGGTAGGCGTCCTTGCGGCCTTCAGCCGGGGTTACTTCAAAAATCACTGCAATCATTGGTGGAACTCCGGTATGCGCGCGTTGAGCGATGCGCGGTAAGTCCAGGTCAGCTGCGGCAGCGGCTTGCTGAGCAGCGCTTCGATACAGCCGGCGGCGATTTGCTGCGCCAGCTGCTGGCCGGGGCAGGCGTGCCGGCCGTGGCCAAAGCCGCGCTTCGCTGCGCCGAGCATGACCAGTATCGCCTGCCC
>JBCNOX010000343.1:0-5953 GCA_039593645.1 Pseudoduganella sp. | reverse complement strand
AAAGGCCGCCGCAAGCGCGAAGCTTGCTCCCACAGCGCCCAGCCTACCGGCCGCGGCGCCGGGCACCAGGTTTGGACAGCCGGCGCAGGTGCACCCCACCCGCCCCGGCCCCGAGCGCCTTCCCCGATACGGACCAGGGCGCCCCCGGACAGCCATGCCGCACTGACGGCAAGTCCTCCAGACCGAGATTGCAGTTCGTCCGCGCGTCATGCGTTCTATTCCACGGAACGCGCTGTTCGTCGCCCGAATCTGCACATCCGAACGCCCTTTGCTAATTTTGAATTGACCCCGCACCTCTTGCTGACAACGGGGCGAACCAGGCGAACCAATCGGAGAAGATGATGAAAAAGCTGATGATGCTAAGTGCCGTGGCAGCACTGATGTTGGGCGGCAGCGCTTTCGCTGCCGGTGTTGACAATACGACCGTGAAGATCCAGGCGCCCCAGAATTACAAGCTGTACAGGGGAGGCTTCGATGACTACGCGAACAGCTATGCCCTGAGCAATGACAAGACCATCAAGTTCACGCAGTCGGGCGGCCACTACTGGGCGCGCCTGAAACTGGAAGACCGGGTCGAACTGTTCCCCGTCGCTGCCAATGTGTTTGTGACGGCGGCCGGCACCCGCGTCGAATTCCGCGACCGCGGCGAAGAAGTGGTGATCGAAAACTTCGAGCGCCTGCCAATGTCGGTGGCGATGACCGAGACCAATGTGCGCGTAGTAGCATCGCGCTGAGCCAGACAATGCAGCGGCCGTGGCGCATCAAAGCGGTGCGCCACGACGCTTTATTTGAAGGAGCGAGGCCATGAAAACCCTGGCAGCGAGTGCTGCCGCATTCGCCTTGTTGTACAGCGCTCCCGCCCTGGCGGGAGACGATCTGACGGTGCGTGTTCCTGCGCCCAGCAGCTATACCATGCACCGCAGTGAGTTCCGCGACTACGCGGCTACTTACGAACTGAGCAACGGCAAGACCATTCATTTCGCCCAACGCGGCCGGCAATTCTTTGCCCAGCTGGGAGACCAGCCGCGCACCGAGCTGTTCCCGGTCGGGCCCGGGGTGCTGGTGACGGCCGCCGGTGCGCGCCTGGCATTCAATGGCGACGGTTCGGAAGTCACTATCCGCAACTACGAAAAACTGTCGCTTGCCGATGCGGCCAGCGGCCGCAACCTCACCGTGGTCGCCGCGCGCTAGCGCGGCTTACGCCGCTTGCTTCAGGGGCGCCGGGTCGAGGCGCTCCTCCAGCAGCGCGAAGATGGCATCCTTCGACAGCACATAGCGCTCCATCAGCTCTTCCTTGATGGATTCCATCACCGTGCGGTAGTCGCGCATGGCGGCCAGCGTGGTGCTGTACAACTCGTCGGCCTTGGCTTCCACCTGCAGCAGGGTATGCTCGTCGCCGGTCTCGCCGCGCAGCTGGCTGTAATCGAGCTTGGAGCGCGAGTACATCGACAGGCGGTTGACCATCATGTTCAGCATCTTGGTGGCCTTCTCGATATCGTTCTGGCTGCCCACTGAAATGCCGCGCGCGCCGTAGAACAGCTCTTCCGCCGCCACGCCGCCGTACAGCTGCATCACGTCGCGTTCCATTTCTTCCAGCGTGCGCAGCGACATGTCGTCGCCGGCGCTCAGCACATAGCCCAGCGCGTTCATCTTCGACACGGCCTCGGTCGAAATCTTCAGCAGGTGCGACTTTTCCTTCACTTCCGCCAGCGGCATGCCGGCGCGCAGGTAAGGGTCGATCTGCATGAAGAAGTGGCCCAGCTCGTGCAAGGCGATGCGCTCGCGCTGGCGGGTCTTCTCGGCCGTGGTGGCGCGGTCGGTCAGGCCGATGGTGGCGCGCTCGAAGGCGCGGAACATCAGGTCGGTATTGATCACGCACTTTTCCTGGATCGAGATCATGGAAGCGCGGTCGACCACGGTTTCCAGCAGGGCCGGACTGAGGTTGGCGGTGATGTCCGCCACCTGGTCCAGGTCCATGTCGTTCCAGTCCACCAGGCCGTCCTGCTTGCGCTTCAGGAAGGAGTCGAGCAGCGCGCGGCGCTCGCCCTTGTTGGGCAGGCGGAAGTTGATCTTCACACTGAAGCGGCGCAGCATGGCTTCATCCATCGCGGTCGAGGCATCGTCGAAGTTGGAAGCGACGATCCAGATCACGCCCTGGCCCTGTTCGCTCTTCACGCCGTCCAGCAAGCCCAGCAGGGTATTTGCGGTATCGTCTTCCCACTTCTTCTCGCCGCGGCCGCGCGGCATGAACAGGGCCTGCGCCTCGTCCAGGAAGATGATGCAGTTGCCGCGTGCGCAAGCCTTCTTGTACAGCGCATTCAGAGCTTTCGAGCCGCCGCCCACATAGCCCGATTCCAGCGCCGAGCCGGAGGCCTGGATCAGCGGATAGCCCAGGCGCTTGGCCAGGTAGCCGGCCAGCTTGGTCTTGCCGGTACCGGCCGGGCCGGTCAGCATCACGTTGAACGGCTTGTCGATATTGTGCTGCTTGTAGACCTCGCGGTTGCGGATCATGTCTTCCAGGTGCAGCACTTCCTGCTTGATGTCTTCCATGCCGATCAGGTCGTCCATCGACCCTTTCAACTGGTCGGGCGAGATCACGGATGCGTTCATGCCCATGCCCGGCACGCCCCACTTCAGTACGAACAGCACCAGGCCGACCACGAAAATGTCGAACGCGTGGCGTTTCAGGAAAGCTTGCACGCTGGCCCACTGGCCGCCATCGTCCAGCAGCACGCCCTTGTGGGCAGCCAGGTAGTCTTCCTTGGCAATTGCGTAAGGGATGTTATTGCGCAGCAGGACTTCGCGCTCCAGGCTCTGGTGCGAAGTGCTGGGCACCACCACCACGTGCAGGGTGGGGTCGCCCTTGAACTTGTAAACGTAGCGCGGCGAATCGGCCAGCGGGCGCGCGATCAGCAGGTAGTCCAGCTTGTCGCGCTGGCTTACCAGCGAGGTGATTTCCCCGATATTCTGCGAGCGCACCACGGGCGCGGCATCCTGCGCCACGTCGCCGCGCAGCAGCGCGAATGCGAGGGCAGCGGTAGCCAGCAGCACCAGGGTGATGCGCACCAATGGGTTCTTGAGGGCGAGTTGGAGCTTGTAGATATTGAACATAGGCCTGGAAATCGCAAGGGTTTCTGGTGGGCCTATGGCCGGCGGCTGATGCCTCGGCTGGCCCTGAAGTTGTCAAAAATGCCGTGCGGCAACTTTCTGCATATGGTGACTATAACGCGTAAACCAAGCTGGCGTCGTCCACTCTCCAAAAAAACTTTAGTTGCGCAACAGTAATAAATGGCAAGTTATTTGCTGGCTTGCCATTGCTCGTATTTCTTTTCCAATCTTGTAAACGTGCCGTCCTTGCGCATGGCGTCGAGGGTGGCATTCATGCGCGCCACCATGGCGTCGGGCACGGAAGGATTGCAGGCCAGGTAAACTTTGACGTGGTGGAAGGTCAGCACCGGCACCAGGGCCTCCGGTGCGGCGAACTGGGCCAGTGCGCTGAGGTCGTTGTTGCGCACACCGACCGCCCACAGGTCGATGCGGTCGAGCATCAGCTTTTTCGGATTGGAGGCATTGTCGGGCGCGCCATCGACGTCGAAGCCGCGCGCCCGCAGGTATTCGTCGCGCGCATCGCCGTGGTAGGTGCCGATGCGCAGCTTGCGCGCATCGTCCAGGCTGTGCACATTGTATTTGCGGCCGGCGCGCCCCATCAGCACCCATTCCGCTTCATCGGTGGGGCCGACCCATTTGAACTGCTTTTCCCGTTCCGGCGTGCGCGAGGTAGAGTAGACGCAGGTGTAGCGATCGCGCTGCGCCATGGTGAAGGCGCGCTTCCAGGGCAGCACGTCGATGGTGTAGGCGTAGCCGCTGCGGGCCAGCATCTCGCGGATCTTTTCGCCCTCGCGGCCAACCACCTGGTCGCCCACCTTCATGCTGGCCGGCGGCGAATGCTCGGAGGTGATGATGAGGGGTGGGGCTGCCAGCGCCGCAGCGCTGGTAGCCAGCAACATTGCCAGATACGCTACCCCTGATACCATGCCTACCTCTTTGCTATCGTCCGGTACAGGATAGCAGGGAGGCGGGCCGGCGGACAATCAGTTGGCGTGAACCGTGCGGCGTTTGAACAGGCGGAAACGCTCGCTGCGGTCCGAGGCGCGGCGCCCTTCCCATAGCTGTTCCCACTCGGCGCCGGGCTGTTGCTGGTAGGCGCGGGATTTGATGCTATCCTGCAACAACATGACTTGGCAACTGCGCTGCTCGACCCCGTTGAACGGCATCTTGCCGAAGAAAGCAAAGGAGGCGCGCTGGGCAGGTGTGACATTGCTTTGCACGCAATCGGTGCCGGCCGGCAGGGCGGCAGCCGCTTCGCGCGCCACGCTGGCGTAGCTCTTGCTGTAGTTCACATGCGGCAGGAACAGGGTCATCAGCAGGATCCAGATCAGGATCAGGCCGCCGGACGACAGCACCACGGCGCGCCACAGCACGGCCGGGCGGCGCGACAGGCGCCAGTGCACCAGCACGAACCAGCCGGCGGTAGCGCACAGGCCCACCAGCAGCGACAGCCAGCCCACTTGCGGGGTAAAGCCCGGCAACAGCTTGAGCACGTTGTGCGCCGGCTTGGCCGGCCAGCCGGTCAGTTGGGCGTAATAGAAAATCCACAACACGGCAGCGCACAGGGTCAGCACCATCACGCTGAACCAGTCGATGGCATTGATGGCGCCGCGCTTCATGGTCAGCAAGCCGAAAGCGGCCATGATGGCCAGCGGCGGCAGCAGCATCAGCAGGTGGCCTTGCTCGGGCGCCGGATTGACCAGCACCAGCAGGGTGGCCACGGTAACGAAGGTGGTCGGCACCACGATGTGCAGCAGGTTGCTCTGGCGGCGCCAGGCCCACACGGCCCAGGCGGCAAACGGCCAGGCCGGCCAGAAGAACCAGACGCCGACGCGGAAGAAAGTGCGCAAGCCTTCGAAGCCGCCGATCTTCAGCTGCGCTTCGTTCCAGGCCATCCAGGCCGCCAGCGGCGCCTGGCCATAAGGCCGGGTCAGCAGGGCCGGCAGCGCCCACAGCGTGGTCACGCCGGCGGCCACCGCCACGGCAAAGGCCAGGTCGCGCAGCGAGCGGCCGGCCGGCATCGCCAGGAAACGGGTGCAGGCAAACAGGGCGACCACCAGGGCGGCCGGGACCACCCAGCCGCGCGTCAGGGTCAGCAGGCCGAGCGCCAGGCCGGCCAGGGCGGCGTTGCGCAGCGATGGCAGTTCCATATAGCGCACGCTGCGGTACAGCGTGAGCGCCAGCAATGACACTTGCAGCGGTTCGGCCGTGGTCTCATGGCTGTGCACCAGCAAGCCCAGGCAGCCGAGGTAGATCAGGACGGCGGCGTCAGCCAGGGTGCGGCCAAAATCGTCCGGTTCCGGCTGGCCGCCGAAGGCCAGGCGCAGCGGTTGCGCTTCCGGGCGGCGGCCCAGGTTGAAGGTGGCGTACCAGACCGCCATCACGCCCAGCAGGAATACGCCCAGGGTCGCCACGCGCGCGCCCAGCACGTCGCCGATGGCCCAGCCGAACAGCTTGATGCCGAGCGCCCCCAGCCAGAACGCCAGCGGGCCTTCATCGGTCACCGACAGGCCGGCGATATTCGGCCACAGCCAGTCCTGCCAGCTGCCGTGCGCCATGGTCCACATCACGCCGAAGCTGGCCGCATCGTCGTTCTTCCACGGCTCGCGTCCGATCAGCCCCGGCAGGATGTACAGCAAGCCCAGGGCGAAAAACGCCCAGCGGGGCAGGGTGCGGGTGGCGGCGGCGGGCAGACGGACTGGCTTCATCGGTCAGGGCTTATTCTTTGGAAAGCAGGAGTATGACGGGTAAAAAGAAAAAAGGCAGCCGCGGCTGCCTTTTTTTTCGCTGCGACGGGGATTAGCCGTTTGCAACTGCGGTCTTGGAACCGACTTTGCCGAACTTC
>JBCNOX010000342.1:0-5975 GCA_039593645.1 Pseudoduganella sp. | reverse complement strand
GTATAGGGAGGATGGTGCCAGATGGCGATCAGCCAGGTCGCGGTGACATTCGCCAGATCCGCTTTCAGCCAGTTCATCATCGCGCCGGTGGTTGAGCGGCTGGTTTCGTTCGAGTCCAGCACGATCACATGGATGTTCCCATAATTGAACGAGTAATAGGCCTCGGTACCGGAGGCTATGCCTCCCGCCTCGCCGTTCTTGGGGAAGGTGTGAATATCGTAGTAGGGCCCGGTCTGCGTCGCGGAATCCGCACTGACACCGTCGTGGTTGCCGATCGTCGCCCACAGCGGCGACTGGCGCATCATCTCCGGGTACATGTTGAACATCTTGGTCTGGTATTCGGCATCGGTGCCGCTGCTGTAGGCATTATCGCCAAGCATTAACCAGAAGTCCGTATAGGTGCTTCCGGTGAAATTGCGGTAGGCGTTATACACGGCTGCCTGACCGGTGGTACCGGTGCCCGCATCGCCGATCACCCAGATGCGGGTGGGTACCGAAGTGCCGGTCGTCGGCGAGGTTTCGAAATAGTACGTGGCGTCGCCTGCTTGCACGGCGCTGCTGGAGCCCACGTTGTAGAAGTACTTGGTGTTCGGGCTGAGGCCGGTCAGTTTGACGATGTGTTCAGTGGTGGAGGTGGCATTGGACGCGACTGACGTCAGGCTGCCGGAGCTGAGGCCGAACTGGACACGACTGTCGGTAGCAACGTCGGTCCGCCAGCGCACGGTGATGCTGTCGCTGCTCGCGCTTTGCAGGTAAGGCCCACGCACTACCGTCGCCGCGAACGCAAGCGATGACCAAAGCAGAACGAGTAGCATGACGGATGACGTCAGAACCCGATGCGTTTTTCTATGTAGCATTTAATCCCTCTCTATCCTTGAGTTGTAGAACAGTTTTGGTAAGGAGACGGCGCAGCATCGGCACGCCTGCCGGCCACCGCTGCTTAATTGCGGTCTTCGGAATGGGTTCTGATCAACGCCAGCGACTTCAGGCGTTCACTGGAGGACCCGGGTAGCGTTTGCATCAATTCTTCATCGGGAAGCGTCGCGGCGGCCTTCAGCCAAAGATCCGCGGCGGTCGGATCAAGCCTGGCTGCAACGGGCAGTTCCATGCGTGGCCGCAGCGAAAGCACATAAAACGAGATGGCCCACAACTCCTCCTCTGCCAAGGAAGCAAAGCTCGGCATTGCAGTGTTCTGGACTCCCATTTTCACGGAAGTGAAGACCGATAGCGGCGACATGGACGACATGCGCGCTGAATCGAGGAAATTCATCGGTTTGGTCGCGAGCGCCTGCGCCGTGACGCCTCGGCCATCGCCCATCGCGCCATGGCAGGACGCGCAGTGTGCAGTGAAGATCTGTTTTCCTTGAGCCAGGCTCGGCCAACTGCGCGGCGCCGTTGCCGTTCCGGCTGCCAGATAGATGGCATCACGCGCTTTCAATGCCTGCTTCTTTATCGATTCAGGCTGCGCCTTCTGTTTGATCAGCTCGATGAGACCGACAATCTCGCCGCGAATGGCAGGCTGCAGCCTAATCGCCTTGACCTGCTCGCTGACTTCCAGCGCGGAACCGCTGACGACGAGCTGCTCGGCATATTCGTCTTCATCGATGATCTTCCCGTTCGATACGGCGAGCGCATAGTCGCGCGAAACGTAGTCGAGCATCTGCGCGACATAGTCGGCGGTATAGGCGGGTCGAATACCTTCCTGTGCCGATGTGTCTGGCGCCACGCCCAGATATAGCAGCGATGCCGAGATCGCCATGGATGCGAGTACGGTGGATGCCATGCCTCGCAGCCGATATTTGTTCCCGGGTGCAGCCGATTTTTTATGGGTCATTGTCGTGTATGGGCAAGATGCGGGAAACCACAGACAGTAGCGACACAAGATGACATCCCGATTACAAGCAGGGGCGCCCTTTCGAAGCAGCAGGGCGGCGGTCATTGCACTCAGGATATCACCTGCATTCCAGCAATTTCCTTTGGTTCTGAACTGTCGGGCGAAGCTGGCAATCTGCTATGGATTGCGAAATTCCGCAGAATCATGATGGCGCTTGGCCATTTTCATAATTGCCGCAAAGCAATGTTGTATTTATGCTATAGGATTTCAACACATTGCGGACAGCGCGAGAATGAAGAGACCAGCAATTCCAGTTTTCCTGAGCGCCATCATGCTGCCATTCGCCCTGGCCGGCTGCTGGCACAAATCAGCCGGCAGCCCGGCCGAGAAAACGACGGCGCCACCAAACCAATTCATCGCGCCGGCTGCCAGTGGAGACCCGGCTGTGCCATCTACTGGCGACACGAATCCGCCAACCGATGGAACTGCCGCCACGCCGCCGTCCGGCACAGGCAACCCACCACAGGCAGGACCTGTCGCCAATCCGTCCCCACCGAAAACCTATGCATGGACGACCGTGCTGTATGGTGGTGGCGGCTATATCACCGGTATCACCTATCACCCTTCGGTCCAGGGGCTGGCGTATGTCCGGACCGACGTCGGCGGGACCTACCGGCGCGATCCCGGCAGCTCAACATGGGTACCGCTCAACGATGACCTGAGCCGCGCCGACCAGCAGTTGGCGGGCAGCGCGTCGCTGGCGCTCGACCCGAACGACTCGCAGAAGCTCTATGTGGCCGCTGGCATGTATCTCCAGGCGTCGGGTCGGAATGCCGCCATTCTGCGTTCCAGCGACCGGGGCGCCACCTGGTCGCGCACAGAACTGCCGATCCGCCTCGGAGGTAACTCCGACGGCAGGGGCACGGGCGAACGCCTGCAGGTAGACCCGAACAAGGGTTCGATCCTGTTCCTCGGCACGAACGAAAATGGCCTGTACCAATCAAGCGACGGCGGTGTCAGCTGGGCCCAGGTAACGGGCTTCCCGACCTCCGCCGGCACGACCTTCGTCCTGTTTGACAAGTCCAGCGGCAGCGCGGGCACGCCCACCAGGACGCTGTACATTGGCGTCGCAGCGAACAGCGGCGATACGCTCTACCGTTCCACCGATGGCGGCACGACCTGGGCGCCGGTGCCGGGCGGCCCGGCAGGCATGATGCCGTTGCAAGGGGCACTGGACGGCGCGGGACACTTGCTGCTGACCTACGCCAACGGCCTCGGGCCCAGCAACATCACTGACGGTGCAGTCTACAAATTGACCACGGCGAGCAACACCTGGGACAACATCACGCCCGTCGCGCCGAACGGCAGCCAGCCGTTCGGCTACAGTGGCCTCGCGGTCGATTCTCATGATCCCGGCCGCATCCTCGTATCGACCATTGACCGCTCATCCACGGGCGACGACCTGTTCAAGTCGGCCGACGGCGGCAGGACCTGGACGGGGCTGAACGCCGTCAGCACACACGCCGCACCTGCCAATCCCTGGGTGGCCGCCTACCACGGCGGCTCGCTGGCCGGCAAGATGGGGCATTGGATCAGCGACATTGAAATTGATCCCTTCAATTCCAATAACATCATGTACAACACCGGCTACGGCCTGTGGGAGAGCAATAGCCTGGGCAGCGCAACCGTGGCGTGGCTCTTCAATGTCAGCGGCATCGAAGAGAGCGGGCTCGCAGCGCCACTTGTTTCGCCCGGCACGGGCGCGCACCTGTTCACCGCGCTGAGTGACGTGGGCGGCGCGCGTTACGACACATCCTTCACCATCAGCAGCGGTTATTACAGCAATCCGAACGGTTCCAACTACAGCGTCGACGTGGCCGAGCTCAACACCAATGTGGTGGCGCGCACCAGCAAGAATGCGCTCATGCTCTCATCCGACAACGGCGTTACCTGGCGCCAGGCCGCCGGCCTCGTTGGGTATGACGCCGGCCGTGTCGCGGTCTCCGCGGCTGGAACGGCCCTGCTCTGGGTGCCGGGTGGCCTGAGTGCCCTCTACTCGACCAATGGCGGCGCCAGCTGGGCCGCATCGAAAGGCTATCCGGTAACGGGCGCTGTGACCTCGGGCAAATTCTTCAGTCCAGTCGCGGACAGGGTCGCGAACGGCTACTTCTACACCTACGACTGCACGACCGGCACGATTCTCGAAAGCGCGAACAATGGGCAAAGTTTCGCGCCGATCTACACCGGGCTCGACGTTTTGCCTTCCGGCTCGTCGCAACACCATTTGGCATCTGTCCCCGGCTCGGTACGCCGCGACCTTTGGCTGGCGACGCCAAACGGCCTGTGGCACATCAACGGTGCCGGTGCGGCGCCGGTGAAGATCGATAATGTGCAGGCGGCGTACGGAGTCGGATTCGGCATGGCCGCTGCCGGCAAGACTTACCCGGCAATCTATCTCTCGGCCAGGATCAACGACGTGCCGGGCATTTATCAATCGCTCGACGCGGGCGCCACCTGGACCCGGATCAATGACGACAAGCACCAGTGGGGCGGCGCCACTTATGTCACCGGCGACATGCGCGTCTTTGGACGGGTCTATGCTGGCGCCGGCCGTGGCGGTGTGATCGTCGGTGAGCTGCGATAGCCGGCTGCCGTTTGCTGTTCAGTGGACTGGATTGGCGAGGCGCGGTTCCGGCCTCGCCCGCGGCGGAGCCTCAGCGGCTGAAGGCGGCATCATCAGACGCATGGGAATAGCCAGCTCGATGCCGCGCTCGGCCAGCGCGCCCACCACCCGCAGGTAGATCGCTTGCTGGGTATCCATGAACACGAAGTAGTCGGGCGACTTGATCCAGTACACGGTTTCGAAGTCAAACGACCATTCGCCCAGGCCAGAGAAGTGCGAGCGCTCGAAGGTTGCGGTTTCCTCCTGGGTCAGGACGGCCTCCTTCAATATCTGCGGGATTTCGCGCAACTGCTCTTCGCTGGTGCCGTGACGTACCCGCAGGATGAAGGCGGCACGGCGCGTCTCCATGCGCGTCTGGTTCAGGATGCGGGCCTTCAGGATATCGCCATTGGAGAAGATGATCTGGTCGCCCCCCAGTCCACGCAGGCGCGTCGTCTTCAAGCCAATGAATTCCACGCTGCCCAGCTTGTCGTCCACGATGATGAAGTCGCCCACTACGAAGGGCTTGTCCAGCACGATGGACAGCGATGCAAACAGGTCGCCCAGGATATTCTGCACCGCCAGCGCCACCGCAATGCCGCTGATGCCCAGGCTGGCCACCAGTGTGGTGATATTGAAACCGAGGTTGTCCAGCACCATGAGGGTGAAGACGACCCAAACGGTCATGCGCAGCACGAAGTCAATGATGGCGGCGGAGGTCGCGGAAGCGCCCTGCTCATTGCGGGCACGGTAATGCCCGCGCCACGAACGAACCAGGCTGTCGCCCCAGACGCCGCCCTGCAGCAGCAGCGTGGTCGCCGTGATGCGCCACATCCAGGTCTGCTGTTTCGGCGGCAGGTCGAGCATCTGGCTGCCCATCCATGCACCGCCCACCACCATGGTCAGCAGCCAGGTCTTGCGCAGCGCGCGCACCAGCCAGTCGTCAATGGCCGTATGGGTACGTTCGGCGATCACCGCCAGCCGGCGCACCGCCAGACATTTCACCAGGTACAGCAGCACGGCAACCGCTGCCATCACGGCCAGCGCCGTACCCCATTCTTCGATTGAATTTCCCAGGAAGGTGTAACGCATCCGCGCAGTGTAGCGAAGCGCGCGGGCGTGGCGCGCACGCGTGACTACAGGCAAGCTTGCGCCACCCCGGCGAAAACTTGGGGATACTTTTCGCACCTTGACTCGCAAGCCCAGAACAATGTCAACAACAACGCCAAGCACCTTAGAACTGTGGGGCGGGCTGGAAGGCACCGTCAACCGTGTATCCGATCAGTACTTCAGCCAGATAGAGCAGAACGGGCATGACAGGCGGGAAGATGACCTGGACCGCTTTGCGGCGCTGGGCATCCGCGCGCTGCGCTACCCCGTCCTTTGGGAACGTGTGGCGCCAAATGGGCTGGCCGATGCCGACTGGACCCAGCCGGACAAGCGCCTGCCGGCCTTGCAGGCGCTGGGCGTTACGCCGAT